>JBGQKY010000018.1:0-23587 GCA_041499745.1 Gaiellaceae bacterium | reverse complement strand
TCTCATTGTGAGACAGGCTCCTGAGACCGCAGCTCCGCCCGCACGGCCCGACGAGCGTCTCGTCCGGGTCGGCATCCTTGCACGGCTCTTCCTCCGACCGGACATCGGCGCCTTCCTCGGTGCGCTGCTCGTGTTCTTCTTCTTCGCGTACTTCGCGCGCGGAGTGAACTGGATAGGCGACCCCGGCATCGCGTCGAACTGGACCGACCAGGCCGCCCAGTACGGAATCGTCGCTGTGCCCGTCGCGCTCCTCATGATCGGCGGCGAGTTCGACCTCTCGGCCGGCGTGATGATCGGCAGCTCCGGCCTGCTGCTCGGCTACCTCGCGACGCACGCGCACATGAACATCTGGCCGGCGATGGCGCTCGTCCTCCTCTTCGGCCTCGCGATCGGCTTCATCAACGGCATCACGGTCGTGAAGACGAAGCTCCCGAGCTTCATCGTCACGCTCGCGACCTTCTTCGTGCTCCAGGGCGTCAACGCGGCCGGCACGCTCAAGCTGACGGGGCAGACCGCGATCCAGGACATCGACACCGCGAGCGGGTTCAGCTCGGCGCGACGGCTCCTGGCCACCGACATCACCACGTACAGCTTCAAGGTGAAGGTGCTCTGGTGGCTCGGCCTGACGGTGGTTGCCGCCTGGCTCCTGGCCAAGACGCGCTTCGGGAACTGGATCTACAGCGCCGGCGGCGAGCCGAACGCGGCGCGGAACGTCGGCGTTCCGGTTGCGCGGACGAAGATCACGCTCTTCATGATGACCTCGGGCGTCGCCGCGTTGATGGGGATCATCGAGGCGCTCGAGCTGCGCTCGATGCAGGCCAAGGAGGGCATCGGGCTCGAGTTCATCTTCATCATCTGCGCCGTGGTCGGAGGCTGCCTTCTCACGGGCGGCTACGGCTCCGTGATCGGCACCTTCTTCGGTGCGGCAATGCTCGGGATGGTTCAGCTCGGGATCATCGACGCCCAGTGGGACAGCAACTGGACCTATACGTTCCAGGGTGTGATCCTCTTTGCGGCCGTGATGCTCAACCTCGTCGTCCGCAACCGCGCGCAGAAGGCGCGATGACGATGGCCGAGAACGGCAAGGCCCACCTGCTCGAGGCAGACGGGATCTCCAAGTACTACGGCAACGTTGTCGCGCTGAACGACATCTCGGCGCACGTCGACGCCGGCGAGGTGACGTGCATCCTGGGCGACAACGGGGCCGGCAAGTCGAGCTTCATCAAGATTCTCTCGGGCTGCCACGAGCCGGACGAGGGGCGCCTGCTCGTGGACGGGGAGGAGGTGCACTTCGCCTCACCCCGGGACGCGCGCGCCCGCGGGATCGCGACCGTCTACCAGGATCTCGCGATGGTGCCGCTGATGTCGATCTGGCGGAACTTCTTCCTCGGCGCCGAGCCGCGGAAGGGCATCGGCCCGCTGCAATGGTTCGACGTCGCGAAGGCCAAGGACGTCGTGCGCCGCGAGCTGCACGAGATGGGAATCGACATCCGCGACCCGGACCAGACCGTCGGCACGCTCTCGGGCGGCGAGCGCCAGTCGGTCGCGATCGCCCGCGCCGTCTACTTCGGAGCCCGCGTGCTGATCCTCGACGAGCCGACGTCGGCGCTCGGCGTCAAGCAGGCCGGAGTCGTCCTCAAGTACATACTGCAGGCCCGTGAACGCGGCGTCGCCGTCATCTTCATCACCCACAACCCGCACCACGCCTACCCCGTCGGCGACCGCTTCGTGATCCTGAACCGCGGCCAGAGCCTCGGCACCTTCGAGAAGTCCGAGATCGACCGGCAGGAGCTCGTGCGGCTGATGGCCGGCGGCCGCGAGCTCGCCGAGCTCGAGCACGAGCTCGAGGCGATCCAGGCGGAGGTGTCGTCGTGAGGCTGACCGCCGCGCAGGCGCTCGTCCGCTTCCTCGCCGCGCAGCACGTCGAGCGCGACGGCATCGAGCGGCGGTTCTTCGGCGGCTGCTTCGGCATCTTCGGCCACGGCAACGTGGCCGGGATCGGCGAGGCACTGTACGAGCGCCCCGAGTTGTTGACGTATTACCAGGCGCGCAGCGAGCAGGGGATGGTGCACACCGCGGTCGGCTACGCGCGCCAGCTGAACCGGCTCGGCGCGCTTGCATGCACGACGTCGATCGGCCCCGGCGCGACGAACATGCTCACGGGCGCCGCGCTCGCGACCGTGAACCGGATCCCGGTGCTGCTGCTCCCCGGCGACGTCTTCGCCTCGCGGCGGCCGGACCCGGTGCTCCAGCAACTCGAGACGCCGTGGGCCGGCGACGTGTCCGTGAACGATTGCTTCCGGCCGGTCTCGCGCTACTTCGACCGGATCTGGCGGCCCGAGCAGGTCGTGTCCGCGGCCATGCAGGCGATGCGCGTGCTCGTGAACCAGGCGGAGACCGGAGCGGTCACGCTCGCGTTCCCGCAGGACGTGCAGGCGGAGGCCTTCGACGTGCCCGACGGCTTCCTCGAGAAGCGCGTCTGGCGGATCCCGCGCCCGCTGCCCGACGCGGCGGCTCTCGCTCGCGCGGTCGAGCTGATCCGCGCGGCGAAGCGGCCGCTGATCGTGGCCGGCGGCGGCGTCGTGTACTCCGAGGCGACCGAGGCGCTGCGCGCGCTCTGCGAGCAGACCTGGGTTCCGGTGGGCGAGACGCAGGCGGGGAAGGGCTCCCTCCCGTACGACCATCCTTCCGCGCTCGGCGCGATCGGAGTCACGGGCACGTTTGCCGCGAACCGGATCGCGGCGCAGGCCGATCTTGTGATCGGCGTCGGCACGCGTTGGTCGGACTTCACGACCGCCTCGAAGACCGCGTTCCAGAATCCCGGCGTTCGCTTCGTCAACGTCAACGTGGCCGACTTCGACGCCGCCAAGCATGCGGGGCTCGCGCTCGTGGGCGACGCGCGTGCGACGCTCGATTGGCTCGGCGAGGCGCTCTACGGCTGGACCGTCGACGACGCCTACCGCGAGGAGGCCGCGCGCCTGAACCGCGAGTGGGACGAGGAGGTCTCGCGCCTCTACGCGATCGAGCACGACCCGCCCGCGCAGAGCGCCGTGATCGGAGCGGTCAACGACGCGTCGCGTCCGCAGGACGTCGTTGTCTGCGCGGCCGGGGCGATGCCCGGCGACCTGCACAAGCTCTGGCGCACGCGCGACCCGAAGGGCTACCACGTCGAGTACGGCTACTCGTGCATGGGGTACGAGATCGCGGGCGGGCTCGGCGTCAAGCTCGCCGCTCCCGAGCGCGACGTCTACGTGCTCGTCGGCGACGGCTCGTACCTGATGCTCTCGAGCGAGCTCGTCACGGCGGTCGCGGAGCGGCAGAAGCTGACGATCGTGCTCGTCGACAACCGCGGCTACAAGTCGATCGGGAACCTCTCGCGGGCGCTCGGGACGGACGGCTTCGGCACTCTCTACCGGTATCGCACGAGCGGCGCGCTCGGCGTCGACAGCGGGGAGTCGACCGACTACCTGCCCGTCGACCTCGCCGCGAACGCGGAGTCGCTCGGCGCGAGGGTCTTCCGCGCCGCGACGATCGACGACGTTCGCGGCGCGCTCGAGGCCGCGAAGTCGGAGGAGGGTCCGGTCGTGATCTGTGTCGAGGTCGACCGCTACGAGGACGTTCCCGGCTACGAGAGCTGGTGGGACGTCGCGGTCGCGGAGGTCTCCGAGGTCCCGTCCGTGCGAGCCGCGCGCGAGGCTTACGAGGCCGCGCGCGCAGACGAGCGGAGTCACATGTGATCCAGGCGGCGGTGATCGGGCGGGTCGGGATCGACCTGTACCCGAACGAGCAGGAGACTCCGCTCGCCGAGGTGCGTACGTTCACGCGCTTCGTCGGCGGCTTCGCCGGAAACGTGGCGACCGGGCTCGCCCGGCTCGGCGTTCGCTGCGCGATCGTGTCGCGGGTCGGCGACGAAGGGCACGGCGAGTTCGTCCGGGCGTGGCTGGCGGGCGAGGGGGTCGACGTCAGCTTCCTCGCCACCGACCCGTACTGGCTGACGCCGCCGACGTTCTGCGAGGTCTGGCCGCCGGACCGGTTCCCGCTCACGTTCTACCGGCGGCCGACCGCACCGGACTGGCAGCTCTCGCCCGAAGACTTCGACGCCGACGAGGTCGCGGCCGCACCCCTCCTCTATGCGACCGGCACCGGCCTCGCGCAGTCGCCGTCGCGTGAGACGACGCTCTCGGCGCTGCGCGCGCACCGCGGCACGACGATCTTCGATCTCGACTGGCGGCCGATGCTGTGGGACGACCCCGGCGAATACCCGGCGCTGGCCGCCGAAGCGGTCGCCGCCGCGGACATCGTCATCGGCAACGAGGAGGAGGTCGAGGCCTCGCAGGTCGAAGCGCGCACACTCGTGCTCAAGCGGGGCGAGCGGGGCGCGACCGTCTACGAGGACGGCGAGGAGACCGACGTGCCCGGCTTCCCGGTGGACGTCGTCAACGGGCTGGGGGCAGGCGACGCCTTTGCGGCCGCGCTCGGCCAGGCGCTGCTACACGGCTCCTCGCTCGCCGAGGCCGTGCGCCGCGGCACGGTTGCGGGTGCGCTCGTCGCATCGCGGCTCGCGTGCTCCGAGGCGATGCCGCGGCTCGAGGAGCTGGAGGCCGCGCTCGTATGAATGAGCTGCTGCTCAGAAACGGGGAGTGGGAGCAGGTCACGCCGGAGTCGGCGGGCTGGCAGTACCTCTATTTCGGCGTGCGCGGCGGCTCGTTCTCGTCCGAGACCGGCGGCGGCGAGATCGCGCTCGTGCCGCTCTCGGGCGGCTGCAAGGTCGAGGCCGAGGGGGAGCGCTGGGAGCTCGGCGGCCGTGCGAACGTCTTCGCGGGCATGCCGTGGGCGCTCTACCTGCCGCGCGACACCGCCTACACGGTCGAGGCGGCAGGTGAGGTCGCGATCTGCGGCGCGCGCTGCGAGAAGCGTCTCGACCCGGTGCTCGTGCGGCCCGAGGACGTCGAGATCGAGGTGCGCGGCTCCGGAAACGCGACCCGGCAGATCAACCATCTGCTCAAGCCGGAGTTCCCGGCCGAGCGCCTGCTCGTCGTCGAAGTGTTCACGCCGTCCGGCAACTGGTCGAGCTACCCGCCGCACAAGCACGACGAGGACAACCCGCCGGACGAGGTCGTGCTCGAGGAGACCTACTACTTCAAGACCGCCGCGGCTGAGGCGTTCGCGGTCCAGCGGCTCTACAGCCCGCGCCACGGCCTCGACGTGACCGAGACCGTGCGGGACGGCGACCTGATGCTCGTTCCGTACGGCTACCACACGACCGCGGCGGCGCACGGCTACGACCTCTACTACCTGAACGCGCTCGCCGGCGACCGGCGCTCGATGGCATCCGCCGACGATCCCGCCCTCCACTGGACCCGCTCGGCCTGGGCCGGCCTCGAGCCCGATCCGCGCGTCCCGCTCGTCCGCTGATCCGGCCGACTGCCGCCGCAATCGGTTGAGCAATCGGTTGCGTTGGTCCAGAATGGCGGACTGACGAAGGAGGTCCGAAGTTGGCGATTCACCCGCAACGCACCGAGCCCGGCCTGCGCCTCGCGCGCGACGGCGGCTCTCCCGCCCGCACCGGCGCGGAGCGGCCGATGTTCCCGGGCGGCATGGAGGTGGGCGACGAGGAGCTGGCTGCCGTCGAGCGCGTGATCCGCAGCCGCAACCTCTTCCGCTACTACGGCGTCGGCGACGGGCCACACGAGGTGACCGACTTCGAGGTGGAGCTCGCCGAGCACATGGGCACTCCACACGCGCTCTGCGTCAACGCGGGCTCCTCCGCGCTGATCTGCGGCCTGATCGGCGCCGGCGTCAGCCGCGGGGACGAGGTGATCGTGCCCGCATACACCTGGAACGCGACCGCGAACGCCGTGCTTGCGACCGGGGCGCTCCCGGTTCTCGCCGAGGTCGACGAGTCGCTGACTCTCGATCCTGCCGACGTCGAGCGGAAGCTGACCTCCCGCACGAGGGCGCTCCTGCCGGTGCACATGCGCGGCAACGCGGCGGACATGCGAGCGCTCGTCGACATCGCGCAGCGCCACGGGCTTGCGCTTGTCGAGGACGCGTGCCAGGCGATGGGGGCGTCGTTCGAGGGGCGCCGTCTCGGCACCTTCGGCGACGCCGGCGCGTTCAGCCTCCAGTTCAACAAGATCATCACGACCGGTGAGGGCGGCGCGATGATCACGAGCCGCCGCGACGTCTACGACACGGCGATCGAGGTGCACGACTGCGCCGGCCCCGTGCGCCAGGGCGGCGCGCCGCCGCACTTCCCCGGCTTCAATTTCCGCGCGTCCGAGCTCACCGGCGCGGTGGCACGCGTGCAGCTGGCGCGGCTCGACGGCCTGCTCGACCGCATGCGTGCGAACCACGCAAGGCTGGCGGCTGCGCTCGCCGGGCTTCCCGGTCTGACGCTGCGGCGCTCGAACGACCGCGACGGCGACGCCGGCATCGCGCTGATTGCCTTCGCCGAGGCCCCCGAGCTCGCCAAAGCAGCGGCGGACGCGCTCGTCGCGGAGGGCGTCCCGGCCGTGCAGATGTACTCGCCGGACTTCGTGGACATGCACTTCTACCCGTTCTGGCGGCCGGTGCTGGACGCACTCGCCGCGGCCGGAATGCCCGCGCCCGAATGTCCTCGCACGCTCGATCTGGTCGGCCGCGCCGTCCACGTTGACGTGCCGCCGCAGCTCGACGAGCAGGACCTCGAGGAGTACGAGCTCGCGCTCAGGAAGGTGGCGCTCGGAGTGCTGGCTTGACGGTGAGGGTGGGGGTCGTCGGCGGCGGCCTCATCGCCCAGGCGATGCACCTCCCGTACCTGGCGGAGAAGCGCGACCGCTTCGCGATCGCTGCGCTCGCGGAGCCGAGCCGGACCGTGCGCGAGGCGCTCGGCGCACGTTACGGGATCTCCGGGCTCTACGAGGACTACCGCATGCTCCTCGGCGAGGTGGACGCGCTCGTCGTCTGCTCTCCGGCGGGAACGCACGCGGAGATCGTGCTGGCGGGCCTCGATGCGGGCCTGCACGTCTTCGTCGAGAAGCCGATGTGCATCACGTTGCGCGACGCCGATGCGATCGTTGCGGCTCGCCATCGCGCGGGCCGTGTCGTGCAGGTCGGGACGATGAAGCGCCACGACCCGGCTTACGAGCGCATGCTCGCGGAGCTGCCGGACTCGGCGGAGACGCTGCGCTACGTCAGCGTCCTCGTCAACGATCCCGAGTTCGAGCCGTACTTCGGCTCCGAGATCGTGCGCGGGGCGGACGTGCCGCGCGAGCTGATCGATGCGACCCGCCGCGGGGAGGCGGATCAGGTCGAGGAGGCCGTCGGCTCCGGCGATCCCGACACCGTGCGCGCGTTCTCCGAGAGCTACCTGGGTTCCATGATCCACGACCTCAACGTCGTGCACGGGCTGCTCGAACGGCTCGGCGAGCCGCTACCCGCGCAGGTGGTCGACGCGGCGTGGTGGCACGAGGGACGTGCGGTTACGGGCGCCCTGCGGCTCGCGAACGGCTCGCGCGCCGAGCTCGCCTGGATCCAGCTCCTCGCGACGCACGAGTACGACGAGCGCGTCACCTTCTTCTTCGACGAGTCGGTGCGTTCGCTGCACTTCCCGTCGCCGTGGCTGAAGCAGTACCCCACGGTGTACCGCCGCGCCGAGCGGCGCGACGGCGCGAACGCCGTGCAGGAGAAGACGAGCTACGAGGAGGCGTTCTCGCGCGAGCTCGACCACCTTTATGCCTGTGTGACGGCCGGGGAGCCGTGCCGCACCCCGCCGGAGCAGGCTCGGCTCGACATCGAGGTGCTGACGGCGATGTTCCACGCGTCCCGCGCTTGACCCGCGCCGCGATCGTCGGTACGGGGTTCGTGGCGCGCGTGCACGCACATGCGCTGCGCGAGCTCGGCGTGCCCGTCGTCGCCGTCTGCGGACGCTCGACCACAGCGGCCTTCGCGGCCGAGGTAGGCGTTGCCGCCTACGACGACCTCGAGCGCCTGCTCGAGGCCGAGCGGCCGGACGTGCTGCACGTTTGCACGCCGAACGCGCTCCACGCGGAGCAGTCACTGGCGGCCCTTCGCCGCGGCTGCCACGTCGTCTGCGAGAAGCCGCTCGCGGTCTCGACCGAGGAGAGCGCGGCGATGCTCCAGGCGGCTGCGGCTGCCGGGCTCGTCGGCGCGACCTGCTACCACGTCCGCGGCTATCCGCTCGTGCAGCGGATGCAGACGGAGGTCGCCGCGGGCCGGGTCGGCCGCGTGAGCGCCGTCCACGGCCGCTACGCCTGCGACGACATGCTGGTGATGCCGGGCGGCTGGCGTGTCGAACCGGCCGCGGCGGGCCCGAGCTACGTCGTCGGCGACCTCGGCACGCACTGGCTCGACCTCGCCGAGCAGGTCACCGGGCTGCGCGTGCTCGAGGTGCTGGCCGAGTTCCGGGGCGAGCCGCTCGAGGACTATGCCGCCCTGCTCTTGCGCTTCGAAGGCGGGGTCACCGGCTCGCTCGTCCTCTCCGCCGGCTTCGCGGGCCGCAAGAACCAGCTGCTCTTCGAGTGCGAAGGCGACGCGGGAGGCTTCACGTGGGACCAGGAGGAGCCGAACGTCCTGCTCGAGCGCGCGGCGTCCGGGCCGGCGCGGATCGTGCCGAAGGACGCCGGGCCGCTCGCCCGCTATCCGGCAGGCCACGCGGAGGGCTACGGCGACGCGTTCCGGAACGTCTTCGCGGACGTCTACCGCGCGGTTGCCGGCGACGCGCACGACCCGTACCCGACCTTCGCCGACGGTCATCGCGGCGTCGCGATCGTCGAGGCCGCGGTCAGGAGCGCGCGCGAAGGGGCCTGGGTCGCAGTCGCCTAGGAGGGTTTGGTGGAACGGCCCTGCGGCTCAGCCACTGTTTCGCCAAACCCTCCTACCCCGGCGGACGGCCGTCGGCAGGACGAAGGCGATCCCGATCAAACAGACGGACGCCGCCAGCAGCAGCGACGCGAGCGCGTTTACCTCGGGCGTGATCCCGAACTTCACCTGGGTGTAGATGTAGATCGGCAGCGTGTTGTTTGAGCCGATCAGGAAGAGCGTGATGATGAACTCGTCGAGCGAGAGCGTGAACGCGAACAGCGCGCCCGCGAAGACGGCGGGCATGATCAGCGGCAGGACGACATACCGCAGCCGCCGGAAGGTGTTGGCGCCAAGGTCGCTCGCCGCCCGCTCGAGCGCCGGGTCGAAGCCCTGAAGACGAGCCGCGACGAGCAGCAGCACGAACGGCGTCGTGTACACGCTCTGCCCGATCACAGCCGTCTCGGGTGAGAGCTGCCACTTGAAGACGCTGGTGAACAGAATCAGCAGGCTGATCCCGATCAGCAGGCCGGGGATCATGATCGGCAGCGTCATGCCGATGCGGATGCCGCTCCGGAACGGCAACCGCGAGCGGACGAGCGGGAACGCGGCAGCGGTTCCGACGACGGAGCTGACGAGCGTGACCTGCCCGGCGATCTTCAGCGTCGTCGTCAGCGCGTCCTTGATCTGGTAGTCGCCGAAGACCTGCCCGTACCACTTGGTCGTGAAGCCGGTGAACGGGAACGTTCCGTACCTGTTGGCGTTGAAGCTGAACGCGACGAGGAGGGCGACCGGCGCGAACAGGAACACGTACACGAGCACGGCCCAGCCGCCGAAGATCACGCGGACGAGCCCCGCGCGCCGCGAGACGATCTCAGCGTCCCGAGGCATACGGGTCCTTGATCTCGAGCGAGCGGCGGAAGATCACGAGCAGCACGACGATCAGCACGGCGATCAGGAGCGATGCGGCGGCACCGCGGGTGTACGCCGCGCCCGAGAAGAAGTTGACGATCAGGTTCCCGATCATCACGCCTCGGGCGCCGCCGACGAGCTGCGGGGCGAGGTACTCCCCGAGGATCGGGATGAAGACGAAGATGACGCTGGTCGTGAGCCCCGGCTTGATCTGCGGCAGGAGGATCCGCCGCATCGCCGTGGCCGGCCTGGCACCGAGGTCCATCGCCGCCTTGAACTGATCCCAATCGAAGCGCTCCAGCGACGCGTACAGCGTCAGCGCGGCGAACGGGAAGTAGAGGTACACGAGAACGAGCACGACGGCGGGCCGGTCGTAGAGGAAGAACGAGACCGAGTGGTCGGTCAGGTGCGTCCACTGCAACAGGCGGTTGATCGCGCCCTGCTCGCCGAGGATGTTGAGCCACGAGTAGACCCGCAGCAGGTAGCTCGTCCAGAAGGGCAGGATCACGAGGACGAGCAGCGTCCGCTGAAGCCGCTTCGGTACGTAGCGGACGAGCCAGTACGCGAACGGGAACGCGACGGCGATCGTGAGCGCGGTCGAGAGCACGGACACCCACACGGTCGCCCACAGCGTCCGCACGTAGGTCGGGACGCTGAAGAAGTAGCGGTAGTTGTCGACCGTCCAATCGTGGACGACGTTGTAGTCGACGACCTTCCAGAAGCTGTAGGCGACGACGATCCCGAGGGGGACCGCGAAGAACGCGCCGTACAGGAGCAGCGCCGGCAGGAAGCCGGCGTACTCCCCTAGTGAGATGCGACGCTGCCCGCCGATCGGCTCGGACGCGTGGGCATCCGAGCCGGCCGGCGGGGCGGGAGCGGTCGCTTCGGAGGCCACGTCAGGCTCCGAACACCTCGTTGAATGCGTCGACGTATGCCTGCTCGTTGCCCGCCGGGCCCTTGATCGTCATCTTCAGGGCCTTCTCGGGCTGGTTGTAGAGCAGCCGCTTCGCGCGGTCGCCGTGTCCCTGGTTCACGAGCATCTTCCAGGCCTTCTCGTTGAAGAGCGGGCGGCCGTTCGTGAGGAAGTTCTTCGCGATCCACGGTGCCTGCTCCGTCGTGTTGATGAACTTCTCGAAGACGGACTTGTTCTTCGAGGCCTTGACGATCTGCTCCGAGTCGATGAAGCCGATGGTTCCTTCCTTCGGGTACGTAGGCTTCACGACCGGGCCGCCCGCGTCCTTGACGCGGTCGTCCGTGCCGAGGTTCGTGATCCCGATCCACGCGGAGCCGTCGGCCAGAGCGCGGACGACCTCGTTGTTCTGCGACGCCAACTTGAGGACGTTCGGCTTGAACGACTTGAGGAAGTCCTTCGCCCGCGAGATCTCGGCGGTCGTCATCGAGTACGGCTTCTTTGCGCCGGTGGCGCGCGCCGCGATCGCCATCACGTCCGTCGGGATGTTCTCGAGCGAGATCTTGCCCTTGTACTTCTTGTCGAGCAGCGCGTGCCAGGAGTCCGGCACGGTCTTCACGTACTTCGGGTTGTAGTAGATCTGGACGGTCGACCACGAGAACGGGTAGC
Source organism: Gaiellaceae bacterium (assembly GCA_041499745.1). Classification (GTDB taxonomy): domain Bacteria; phylum Actinomycetota; class Thermoleophilia; order Gaiellales; family Gaiellaceae; genus Palsa-739. Next base: position 12,294 of record JBGQKY010000018.1, on the reverse strand, counting down.
CCATGTAGTTCGAGCCGTCCTGCCAGAACGGGAACGAGCGGGCGATCGAGAAGAGTTGCTTCGACACGGGCAGCGACGACAGGTCGAAGGACTCGGTCAGCCCGTCCTTGTGGTACTTGGGCACCCAGAGCGCGTCACCCGAGACGATGTCGAACTGGCTGCCTGTCTGCTTGATCTTCAGATACGCGTCGGAGTTGTCGCTGAAGAGCGTCGGCCGCCCCTGGATGCCGATCGTCTTCTTGACGGCGGCCAGCTGGTCGTTTGCGTAGTGATCGGACCAGGTCAGCCAGTTGAGCGTCGTGCTCTCGAGCCCTTCGATGCCGGCGAAGGCCGGGCGGGCGAGGGCGAGGCCCAGCCCTCCGGCCGCGCCGGCCTTCAGCAGGTCGGCGCGGTTGAAGCGGCGTTCGTAGAACGTCACGTCTGTGCCTCCTCTTGCTCAGGTGGGGAATGTGGTTCCGAAAGCAGCACTGCGTCGTCAGCTTCCCACCAAAGGGTCACCTCCTGGTCGAGTTTCAGGTCTCGCTCGCCGAGCTGGTCGCGGCCGAAGAGCGATGCCAGCACGGGCGCCTCCACTCCGTCGCACGCGACGGCCACGCGCGTCTGGTTGCCGAGGAACGAGGTTTGGAGAATGCGGCCTCGCAACTTCTGGCCCGGCGCCTCGCCGGGCTTCGTCGCGATGCGGATCGACTCGGGCCGCACCATCAGCACGGCACCGTTTCCCGAGCCCTCCGCACCCGCGTCGAGGAAGTTCGACTCGCCGATGAAGTCCGCCACGAAACGCGAGGTCGGCCGGTGGTAGATCTCGCTCGGCACGCCGACCTGCTCGACCCGTCCCTCGTTCATCACGGCGATCCGGGTGGCCATCGACATGGCCTCCTCCTGGTCGTGCGTGACGTAGACGAAGGTCGTTCCGACGTCGCGGTGGATCTGCGAGAGCTCGACCTGGAGGCGCTTGCGCAGCTTCAGGTCGAGCGCGCCGAGCGGCTCGTCGAGCAGGAGCACGGCGGGCCGGTTCACGAGCGCGCGCGCGACCGCGACCCGCTGCTGCTGTCCACCCGAGAGCTGGCCCGGGAGCCGGTCGCCGAGGTGCTCCAGGCCGACGAGCTCGAGCGCCTCCTCGACGCGCGTGCCGGCCTCGTCACCCGGCACCCGGGCCATCTTGAGGCCGAACGCGACGTTGTCGCGGACGGACATGTGCGGGAAGAGCGCGTAGGACTGGAACACGGTGTTGACCGGCCGCCGGTGCGGCGGCAGCCGGTCGACGCGGCGGTCGCGGATCAGGATCTCGCCCGCTGTCGGCGCGACAAAGCCTCCGATCAGGTTCAGCGTCGTGGTCTTGCCGCAACCGGACGGGCCAAGCAGGCAGAAGAACTCGCCCTCCTCGATCTCGAGCTCGGTTCGCGTCAGCGCGACCTGCGTGCCGTAGCGCTTGCTGACCCCGCGGAGCGAGATCGCCGCCGGCACCGTGCTCACCGCGGGTCCTCGCAACCGCAAGACCGGCGCCGGACGAGCGTGACCGCCACGCGCACCTCGCGTCGTTCTGCGTCTCCATCCCGCATTGCCTCCACGAGCAGCGTCGCGGCTGCGCGGCCGACCTCGGCCGGGTCGTAGCCGACGGCCGTGAGCGACGGCTCGAGCAGGGCGCCGAAGTAGGGGTCGTCGAAGCTCGCGAGCGCCAGGTCACCGGGCAGCGAGACGCCGAGCTCTCGGCAGGCCGCGATGCAGCCGAGCCCGAGCTCGGCGCTGGACGCGACGATCGCGGTCGGGCGCGGCTCGAGCGCCAGCAGCGCGCGCGTCTCCTCGGCGCCGGCGGCCTGCGTCCACGGACAGGCACGGATCAGCTCCGGCGAGCGGTCGGCTCCGGTGCGCTCGACCGCGGCGACGAAGGCGTTGAGCCGCTCCGTCCCGGACGTCTCCAGCTGCGAGCCGGCGAGGAGCGCGATGCGCATGTGCCCGTGTCCGCGCAGGTGCTCCACGAGCAGGTCGATTCCGGGGGCGTTCTCGAGCGTGACGGCCCCGGCGCCGGCTCCATCGAGGACACTGTCGAGAAACACGCACGGCGTCTCCGCGCCCACCGCGTCGTCGAACTCGTCCTGGCCCACGCCGGCGGTGGCGACGAGGAGCCCGTCGACCCGATGGTTCACTAGTGTTCGGAGCGCCACGAGCTCGGCGGCGACGCTCTGCTCCGAGTCCATCAGCATCACGCGGTAGCCGGCCGTCTCGAGCACGCTCTGCGCGCCCTTCAGCGAGGCGGCGTAGAACGGGCTCGCAACGTCGGGGACGACGAAGCCCACGGTGTACGTCTGGCGGGTGCGCAGCGACCGGGCGAGCGGCGAGGGCTGGAAATCGAGGCGCGCAGCGGCCTCGATCACGGCGGCTCGCGTCGCTGCCGAAAGCTCGCCTCTGCCGTTGAGCGCTCGCGAGGCAGTCGATGCGGAGACGCCCGCCGACGCAGCGACGTCGGCGAGGGTCGCCAGGCGTCGCTTGTGGGTCAGCTGGTGCCCCGTAAATCGATTGCGCAAGCGATTGCTGACGCTGACATACTCGAATCCGGCTTGTCAAGCGATCCCGAGATCCGGCTCGGCGTCGCCGGTCTCGGCGGCATGGGGATCGTGCACGCGCGCAACGCGCAGGCGCTTCCAGGTGCTCGGCTCGCGGCGGTTGCTGCGGTGCGGCCGGGCCGCGCGAAGGAAGTGGCGGCGGAGCTGCGCGTCGATGCCTGCACGTATGCCGAGCTGCTCGAGCGGGACGATGTCGACGCCGTCATCGTCGCGGCACGCTCGGTCGATCATGCCGAGGTCGCGAAGGCGGTGCTCGCAGCCGGGAAGCATCTCTTCCTCGAGAAGCCCGGCGCGACGACGCTCGCCGGGCACGAGCGCCTGCGAGAAGCCGCACGCGGGGAGCTCGTCGTCCAGGTCGGCTACCAACGCCGCTTCGACGCGGGCTATGTCGAGGCGCGGCGCCTCGTCGAGTCGGGCGCGATCGGAGAGCCGCTGGTCGTCATCGTCACGAGCCGCGACATGGAGTGGCCCGAGGGCGAGCTGCCGGCCGACACGGGCGGCTTCCTCCTCGACATGGCCGTTCACGACTACGACGTCGCCTGCTGGTTTCTCGGCGAGCGTCCGGTCGAAGTGACCGCGCTTCGGCAGGCGCGGGTGTATCCGCAGCTCGAGGCGCTGGGCGATCTCGACAACGCGCTCGTGACGATCCGCTTCGCTGACGGCGGCGCCGCCGTCACGCATGTCTCGCTCACCTGCGCGTTCGGGCACGACGTGCGCTGCGAGATCGTCGGCAGCGAGGGCTCGCTCTTTGTCGGCGGAGTGGACGGCACTCTCCTCACGGAGCGCGACCGTAAGCGCTATCCGCAGGACTTCCGGGAGCTCTTCGTCGACGCATTCCGCGAGGAGCTGGCGGCGTTCGTGGCCGCGTGCCGCGGCGAGCCGGCGCGCGGCGCCGGCCTCGAGGATGACCGGCTCGCGGTCGAGATCGGCATCGCGGCGCGCGCGAGCGCAGTCGCGGGCGAGCCGCGCGAGGTCGGCCCCGACTGGCCCTGGCCCTGACGCTAGGCTGGCCGGAAATGCAATACGTCAACCTCGGCAAGACCGGCCTGCGCGTCTCGCACATCTGCCTCGGGATGATGAGCTTCGGCAGGTCCGACGAGCGGCCGTGGGCCCTCGACGAGGCAGCGATGGAGCCGATCGTCCGGCGCGCGGTCGAGGGCGGGATCACGTTCTTCGACACAGCCGACGTCTACAACGAGGGCCTGAGCGAGGTGCTGACAGGCAGGATCCTCCACAAGCTCTTCGGCATGCGCGAGGAGTACGTCGTCGCAACCAAGGTGCACGGCCGGACGATGCCGGGCGAAAACGGCCGGGGTCTCGGCCGCAAGCACGTCCTCGCCTCGATCGACGCCTCGCTTCAGCGGCTCGAGCTCGACTACGTCGACCTGTACCAGATCCACCGCTGGGACGACCGCACGCCGATCGAGGAGACGATGGACGCCTTGAACGACGTCGTCCGCGCCGGCAAGGCGCGGTACATCGGCGCGAGCAGCATGTTCGCGTGGCAGTTCGCGAAGGCGCAGTCGGTCGCGGCGACGCGCTTCGTCTCGATGCAGAACCACTACAACCTCGTGTACCGCGAGGAGGAGCGGGAGGTGATCCCGCAGTGCATCGACCAGGGCGTGGCGGTCATCCCCTGGAGCCCGATCGCGCGCGGGCTGCTCGCAGGCAACCGCACGAGTGGCGGCGAGCGGCTGACCACCAGGGCGAAGACCGACTCGTTCGGCGACTCGCTCTACCATCCCGAGGTCGACTTCGCCGTCGTCGAGCGCGTCGCCGAGGTCGCCGCAGAGCGCGGCGTTCCGATGGCGCAGGTCGCGCTCGCCTGGGTGCTGCACAAGCCGGGCGTCACGGCCCCGATCGCCGGCGCGACCAGGGCGGAACACCTCGAGGACGCACTCGCCGCGGAGGAGCTGACGCTGAGCGGCGACGAGATCGCGCGGCTCGAGGAGCCGTACGTCCCGCACGCGATCTCAGGGCACAGCTAAAGCCCGGCGACGTCTTCGAGCCAGCGGCGGTTCCGTGCCTGCGCCGCGATCGCCTCGGACGCGTCCTCGTCGGGAGCGGGAATCAGATCCTGCTCGACGACCAGCCAGCCGCTGTAGCCGCTGGACGTGAGCTCGGAGAAGAACGCAGGCAGGTCGACGTCGCCGGTGCCGAGCTCGCAGAAGACGCGGCGGCGCCAGGCCTCCTCCATGCCGGCGGCGTCCGCGATCACCGACTCGAGGATCGAGCGGCGGTAGTCCTTGACGTGGACGTGGTCGATCCGGTCGTGCCAGTCGCGCAGTCCCTGCACCGGATCGCCGCCGCCGAGCGCGAGGTGGCCGGTGTCGAGCAGCAGCCCGACGTCGGTCAGCTCCAGCATGCGCTCGATCTCCCAGGGCGCTTCGACGTGCGTTGCAGTGTGGTGGTGAAACGTCGGCTCGAAGCCGCGCGCGCGGGCCCGCTCGGCGGCGCGCGCGACGCCGTCGGCGAACCGCCGCCAGCCCGCTTCGTCGAGCCCGATCGTCCGGTCGGTCGCGGCCGCGCCGGGACGTGCGGCGCGGGCGGGCGAGCCGGCGTCGGCGAAGACCGGTCTCGCGTCCGGCGCCGCGGCGGCCTCGAAGAGATCGAGCGTGGCCGCCATTGCGCGCAGGTCGTCGTCGAGTGCGTCCGGCTCGCTGAAGTGGATCGGGATGTATCCGCCGACGAGCGCCAACGCGCGGCTGTCGAGTCGCGCCCGCAGCGTCGTGCGGTCGCCGAGGTAGCCGGGCGGACCGAGCTCGATGCCCTCGTACCCGGCCCCTGACACCGCGTCCAGGACCTCGATCGCGTCCGGCACGTTCGCGAGCACGCCGACGGTGATCTCGAACGCCCCGTAGCTGCACGGCGCGTTGGCGACACGGAGCGACGGTGAGCGCCCTTCGGCCACGGACGGGAGCATACGTCTGCCGGCAGAAGCGCCAGGAGGAAGGGGCTCGCGGGGGAAACGTGGTTTCCCCCGCGAAGCAGTCAGCTGTTGTCGTCGTTGGTTGCGGCCATCGATGCGGCCTCGTCCGGGCTGAGCCGGATCACCTGCTCGCAGCCGTGCAGCGTGACCGGATCGTGCCTGACCACGTAGGCGACGTCGAAGCCGGCGCCGCAGGCGAGTACGTCGCGCTGGTTGTCGTTTGCCAGTGCGTGCAGGACGTCGTTGCCCGGCCCGCCGTACTGGACATCGGCGCCGGCGCCTACCCAGAGCACGTCGTTGCCCGCGCCGCCGAAGACGATGTCGTTGCCCTGCCCGCCGCGGACGACGTCGTTCCCCTGACCGGCGTAGACGACGTCGTTGCCGTCGAGAGCGCGGACGATGTCGTTGCCGGCCCTCGCATAGATCACGTCGGCTCCCGCAGTTCCGTTCAGCGTGTCCGGGCCGTCGGTGCCGCGGATCACGTCGAGTTGCGCAGCTGCCGCGGTCGCCGCGACGGCGAGCATCGAAACGACCGCCAAGAAGATCAACCTGCGCTTCATGATCGAACCTCCAGGTCGAATGGGGTGACCGGTCCCTTGACCCGCCAGCCTGTGCCCGCGAGGTCATCGCGCGGCAAGCGCTCGGTAACGCCTCTGTAAGACGATCGGCAAGGGTCCAGTCGCGCGCGCTTAGGCGCTGCGCCAGTGTTTGCGGTGGATCACGTCGTCGAGCGGGCGCCGTCTGGAGGCTAGGCGGCTCGTTCCGTGGTCCGCGAATGGGTCGTCGGCCGGCTTGCCGATCAGCGCGAGCCCGATCGGGACAACCTCGGGCGGCAGGCCGAGCAGCTCGTCGAAGATTCGTTTCTGCTCCGGGTGGCCGACGAAGGCGGCGGCGAGTCCCTCGTCGATCGCTGCGAGCAGAATCAGCATCATCAACGCGCCCGCATCGACGAACCAGTACGGCACAGGCCAGGTGATCTCGACGCCGTCGGTGATCTCGAGCTTGTCCGCCTCGTTGTAACGATCGTGGTACTTGCTCTCGTTCGCGCACACAACGATGTGCAGCGGCGCTGTCAAGATGAACGGCGCACCCCCGGAGGCGACGTAGCTCTCCTCGTCGAACGCCTCGGCGATGCGGCAGCGCATGTCCGGGTCGGTAACGGCGACCAGGGATTGCCCTTGCGAGAAGCCACCGGACGGCGCGCGCCGGATAGTCCGGACGATCCGCTCGATCGACTCCTCCGGCACCGGCTCCGGCAGAAAAGCCCGGTGCATCCGACGCCGGGAGAGAACGTCGCGGAACTCCACGCCGCCAGCCTACTCCGCAGCAATTGCTCGTTCCATGCGGGGAGTTGAGCGGAGGGGGAGAGATTCGAACTCTCGATCCGCCTAACGACGGATAACGGTTTTCGAGACGAGCCGCTATTGGCTCAACCATGCGCTTTCACGGCTCTGCGCGACAGTCAGTGCGACAGTCGCTGCCGCTACGCGACGGCCGGGACGCTCACGGCCGCGCGTCAGCGCCTGGCTCCGCTGGCGTCCCCTGGCGAGGCTTGTGCGAACATGAACGGCATGGCGAAGCAGAAGACAACGCTCTACCTCGACGAGGATGTGCTCCGGCAGACTGAGGCTGTCGCCGCAGGCTCCGGCCGCGACGAGTCAGAGGTGGTTGAGGACGCGCTCCGTCGCTACTTCGGACTCGAGGTCGCCGACCAGGCCTGGGCTCGGAATGCCGAGAGCGCGCTCGACCCGGATGACACGCTCGCCCTCGCCTATGCCGAGCTGCGGGCATTCCGCGCCGAGCGGAGCGCGCCTGCGGCTTAGGTGCGCCGAGTCGTTGTCGACCCGGGCGTTCTCGTCTCCGCGATCATCACGCCGCGCGGCGCGCCGGCAGAGATCGTCCGCGCGGTTCGGCGAGGGCGGCTCGCGCTTGTCGTCTGCCCTCACCTCCTCGCCGAGCTTCTCGGGGTCCTGCGTCGCGAGAAGTTCCGCGGTTACGTCACGATCGAAGAGGCTGAGCAGTACGTTGCCGGCCTCGTCTCACATGCCGAGACGCTTCCCGATCCGCACACCGTGACTCCGACCGCACGTGACCCGAAGGACGACTACCTGATCGCGCTCGCGCGTGAACCCGCGGCGGACGCGATCGTCAGCGGCGACGCGGATTTGCTTGTGCTCGAGCGAATCGAGCCGCCGATTCTGAGCCCCAGCAACCTCGTCGAGGAGCTCGCGCGCGAAGCGAGGTGAGGCTGGGACAGAGGACGCGTCGTCGGGCGAGAGTACCGTGGCGCACATGAGGATCAACTCGGTCTGGCGCATAGGACCCGCGCCGCTGCGAACGGACTACGATCCGAATATGAAGAGCGTCGTTCTGGCGATTTGCGTCGCGGCGCTCGTAGTCGTGCTGGGCGGCTGCGGCGGTTCTAGCGTGGCTCCGCAAAGACAGGACGCGGCCGTGAGAACGCGGACCATCGTGCCGCAGAGCTCCCCACGCCCGCCGCTCGGGTCAGCGAACAGGCCCAACACCTGGACGCAACCGGGCCTCCGCTGCTCGTTCCGGTTCTTCTCGGACGGAACCGGGACGAGGATCATCAAGACCTGCTTCCTCGGATAACCGGCTCGCTGTTCGAACGCAGACAGCCGTAGCGGCACACGGGGTTCGACGCGCCGCAATGGGGTAGCGGCGTTGACGCCGGGGGACATTCGCGAAGAGCGGTCCAGGCGAGAGGCACGTCGTCAGGAGACGGGACATGAGGTTCGTGATCTCTCGTAGCCGGGGAGTACGAGTGTGATGCAGCGGGCTGTCGTGGCTGCCGTGGGAGGACTCTTGCTCGGCGTCGCGATGACGTCGCTGGTGTTCCTTACGCGACCTCATCGAGCTTGGCAAGAGCAAGAGGCACGGGCTGAGGCTTCAGGTCTTGCATGCGGCCTGTCGGTGGGGCTCAATCGTTCGTGCGCGCGGATCCTTGTGTTTCGGTCCATTGGCTCACGTGCTTGGCTGATTCGAATCGGAGGGCCAGGCGGCCATCTGTACTGCTACGAGTTACGAACCTTCCGTTCTCCCCAGCGGCGGGCTTGCCATTGACCTCCCATACCGCCCGGGGGCCTGTAAGAACGCTGGCCCAGGCGAGCCTCGTATGCTGCGACCGTGTCTGGTCGGCAGTATCGGATCGCGCTCTACGACAACCACGGCGGGGTGATCGAAGGTGCGCAGTACATGCACGTCAGCGAAGACACGCCGACGCGCGGCTTGCGGATCGATCTCCCGCAGGGGACTGGTTCGTCTATGAGGTCGTGGCGACGTGGAGCGAAGACAGGTCGTCGCAGTTGCTTGGCGGCGAGCCTCACTACGGCGGCACGCTCATCTGTCGCCCCGATCCGCCGGATTCGGACTGATGGCGTTCCGCTCGGGGGACCGTGAAACAAAGACTTGCGCATGGGACCGCCAGCGAGAACTCGTTGGCAACCGCGAGCCGTTACTCGAGAACGATGCGAGCCGACTTGTCGAGCTGGTGCTAAACGACTTATTTGCAGGGTGTTTCTCCGCTGTGGGGACGGATTTGGGGAAGTCCCACAACCGATAGGGCGGATTCGGGCGGTCTGGAGCGGACGGTCAAGCGTCCGCGTCGGGCGCGAAGACGACCGTCGCGCAGCACTGCTTGTACTTCCGTTCCGACCCGCACCAGCACGCATCGTTCCGTCCCGGAGGCCACGGGATCACGTCGCCTAGGCGGGTGAGCTGTGCCGCGAAGTTCGCGCGCGTCGCAGGAAGTTCCGGGTCGAGTTCCTCGTGCTCGCACCAGGGCAGATAGTCGTCGAGGTGGATCGGCGCGACTGCCCGGACGGCGAGCCCTGCGGCCTGGTAGCGAAAGAGCTCGAACTGGATGCGCCGGCAGTAGTCGGGATGCGCGCAGTCGGCCCAGTCCTCGGCGAGGCTCGCCCATCGCGCGACCGCGCGTTCGTAGTCTCCGGCGGGAAACCAAGCGAGACCCGTGACGAAGCCCTCTGGCGCGCCGTCTCGCGTCAGTCGCCGCGTCACGTCGCTCCGCCCTGCGCCCGCTGGGCAGCGGCCTCGTTCTTCCGGATCCGCTCGTCGATCTCTTCGCGTGGCCGAGAACCGGCCTGTCCTTCCGGGGTGACGATCTCGTCGACCTCACTCATTGTCTGAATGATCCCAGGGACCGCGCGCACGCGGAGCCGCGCCTCGAACTCTTGCCGCGCTCAGGCGACTTCGGTGTGTGCCGGCCGCGCGCCGTCCGGCAGACCGAACACCTGGACCGTCTGTCCCTCGTCGTCGATCTCCCGGATGTTGAACTCACCGGGCTCCGCGAGCCCCTCACGAAGCATCTCTTCGATTGCGGCGACCGCCTCATCGCGGCTGCTATGCCGGGAGACGTGATCGGCGTGGATGCTCTCCTGGACGATGAACGTCGTCATGCCTACAGTCTAGGCGCGTCGCTCGCGCACCATGTCCGCGATAGCCCCCAGCAGCTCCTGTGGGTGCCCCCACACGTCGACGTGGCCGCTCCCCCACTGCTCGGTGAGGGCGACTCGGAGAAGTGTTCCCGAGGAGAGCTCGAGACGCGCCACGAAGCACATCGGACGCTCGCTGGCCCCGACCGCGTCGGCTTGTTCAAGCCAATGGCTGATGCTGAACCGGAAGAGCTCCGGGACTCCGCGGAGCTTCGCCTGGTTCCGGCTGAGCTTCGGCTCAAAGTCTCGTTCGCTCGGCGTCTCGTGCTCCAGTAGGCGGTGGAGCGTGAGGCCCCCGGGCGGTACCGGCACCGCGATCGTCGCGGTCTCGGGCAAGCCGTGGGCGTCCGGGCTCGGCAGCTGCGCCATCTGGCCATCGTGTCAGACAAACGTGACGCTTACCAATATTGGTAAAGTGGGTGACAATGGCCCCGCAGAGATCGACACGCGCGCGAGGTGCGGATCCGGCGTACCGCGCCGCGCACGCACGACTCACTCCCTTCGAGGGCATCGCTCGATTCGTGATCATGCGCCGCGGCGAGCTAGGCCTCACGCAAGCGCAGCTCGCAGATCGGATGGGCACGAGCCACTCCGCCATCTCGCGGATCGAGTCCGGTCAACATCGGACGAGCGTCGCAACGCTCGAGCGGCTGGCGCAGGCGCTCGAGGTGCGGTTCCTCATCGGGTTCGAGAGCGGGCCTCGTGAGGCTCCCGTTCGCGAGCTCGTCTCGCTCTAACTGCGACCGGCGGGCTTGAGCGGATTCGAGCGGACGAGAACGGCCCGTACCGTCGACGGCCACCACTCGCGACCGCCCTGCGCCGTCTCTATGCCGTCGGCGTTGAGCTGACGCGCGATCTCGCCGAAGCTCTTCCTGTCCGCGCGCTCGCTGCGAATGCGAGCAACGATTTCGGCTGGGACCGTCGTCTTCCGGCCGCGACGTAGTTTCGGCCGGCGTTCTGCCGAGGCCTCCCGGCGTCGCTCATCGAGCAGCCGCTCGAGCTCGTCGACTGGGATCAGTCGCGCACCCCAAGGCATGTCGATCGTCTCGACGAGCGGCAGAACGCGGCGGATGAACGTCGAGCAGCCGATGCCGAGCGCTTCCGCGGCCTGGCTGCGCGTGTACGCGAGCCGCACGACTCTGCTCGCCTCTCGAATGACGACAGGCGGCGCAGCGACGTCAGTCGACTGCGGCACGTGGCGACGCGCCTTCTCGCTCTTGCCCATCAGCCGCCGGCGTGGCATGCCGAACAACGTACACAAATGATGGGACGTATTTGCACCTTGGTGCATCTGCGTCTCTCCTGCTACTGCGGTGGGTAGTTGCTGTACGGCCGATGTCCAGCGGGGCGCTTAGAGGCCGAGGTCGATGCCGCGGCTGATGCTCTGCTCGAGCTCGATCAGGCGACGGAGTCCGCAGCGCTTGGAGGTCTTGTTCGCGGTGCGGCGAGCATGCGTGCTTGGTCGCCGAGCGAGGCGACCTGAGGGCGGACGCCCTGGCCGAGCGGCTCGCGCCGCGCCGCCCGCCGCACGTCGTCGTAGCCGCCCGTGCCGGCCGGCTCCGGGACAATTTTCAACTCGCCGGCGTCGGTCTCGAGCTCGAGCAGCGGCAGCTGCTCGAGGTCGCGTTCGAGCGCGAGCGGCATGCCGTCCGCGCGGCGGGCGTCCAGGTCCTCGAGCGCCAGCCCCAGTCTGCCCAGGTTCTCCTCGCGTAGCGAGGGGACGATGTCGAGCCCGTCGGTCAGCTCGTCGCTGCCGTGGATCACCCGGCTAAGCCCGCCGACGACGACGTAGGCGACCCGCTGGCGATCGAGCGCCTTTAGAGCCGCGAGCGGGTCAAAGAGGTCTCTCTGCCCGAGCATCAGCGGCCGCGGGCCTTCAGCATCGCCTGCAGCCGTTCCTGCGGTGTCCGCTGCAGCGCCTTCTGCAGGCGCGCGTCGTGGCGGCTATCGGCCTCGTAGGGGACGAGCGAAGTCTCGAGGTCAAAGCCGCAGGCGCGTACCAGCTCGCGCAGCGTCTCGAAGCTCGGCTGGACGACGTCGCGCTCCCAGCGGGCGATCTGTGCCCTGTCCTTGCCGCTTCGCTCCGACAGCTCCACCTGCGAGAGGCCGGCCCGCAGGCGCGCCTCCCGGATCAAGGTTCCGCTGGTCACGTCGCTAGTCTAGCCGCGTTGGGGTGTAAGGCACCAATGAGACGAATCTGCTACATTACGCGGATGGCGCGCAGACTGACGCAGCAACTCGAGTTCGAGGTCGTCCCGATCGAGACACCGGCCAGGCCGCACCGGAAAAGCTCTTCCCCTCCGGCGAGACTCGGCCCGCGCCTCGCGCTCAG
>JBGQKY010000017.1:0-23982 GCA_041499745.1 Gaiellaceae bacterium | reverse complement strand
GCGGCCGTGTGGTTTGGTGGCGGGACGGGAGTCCGCCGGAACGCAAGCCGGCGCGGCCGATCAACCGGCCGCGGAGCGGCCGGATAGTGCGGCGTCACGGGACGTCAGTTTCAGGTGAAACGTTGGGAGACGCCGCACTAGAGCAGCTTGGTTAAGCGCTGCGCGTACGCCGGCGCGGTCGGCTCGTCCTCGTGACGGAAGAAGACGTAGACCGGCTCGCTCAGACCGCGGATTCGCGCTGCGAGCTCTGCGAGCGCCGCCTCGTCGTACGGCGGCTCGCGCAGGCGGAGGTAACGGAACGGCGCCGGATGATCGAGGTCGTTGACGCGGACAGCGCCCACCTCGGTGAGCTCCGCCTCGACACCGTCCCACGACGGGTGCTCCAGGTCGAACGCGAGCCGAAGCGTGGGGTCGAGTGAGCCCAGCATCAGCGTGAGCACGCCGTCGTCGCGCGCATTCTTCATCGAGATGCGCACCGGCCCCAACCGCGGGCCGAGCAGGCGGACGCGCTCGGCGAACATGTCGAGCCCGCGCAACCGATGGCCGGGGAGCTTCGGCGCGAACTCGAACCCCTCGGGAACCTGCTCGGCCCAGCGGCGGAACTGGTCCTCGGCCGGCAGCCGGTAGCCCGTGGTGTTGAGCTCGACCGTCGGGAAGCGCTCCGCGTAGAAGGCGAGGAACGCCGACGGGTCGGTCCCGGCGGGGTAGAACCCCGGACGCCAGGTGGGGTACGACCAGCCCGACGTGCCGACGCGGACGTTACCGTCCGGGAGCGGGAGTACCGTCCGCGTTCCTTTGGCCATGGTCGAGACAGTGACAGTTCCGGTCGAGCGCTTCAGCGAGGAGGAGCGGGAGCGTCTCGCGCTCCACTTCACGAACGTCGACCGTCCGGTCTTCGGGCTCGTCAACCTGCCGGAAACGGTGAAGGGGGCGCTCTTCGCGCGCTACTCGCGCTATCAGGGGACGCTCCGCCGCCTCTTCCTCGACGAGTTCGCCGACACGGTGCCCGAGGTCCCGCCGATCGAGGGAGCCGAGGGCAGGCGTGCCGCGGAGCTGTACGAGCGGATCTTCCTCGGCTACGGCGACGACTCGGTCGCGCAGCTCGGCGGCGCGCATGTCGCGTGCGAGTGGACGTCCAACCTGCTGACGAAGATCCTCCAGCGGCCGCGGCTTGCCGCATATCTCGAGCAGTCGACGCGGTACCTCGCGTATGACGACAGGCTCGAGGGCTTCGGCTACCGGTATCACCGCGATGCCCGGTTCGGCCCGCAGTACGAGCACGCGCTCGACGACGTCTTCGAGACGTACGGTCGCCTGCTCGAGCAGACGACGATGTGGGTCGGCGGGCAGTTCCCGCGCGGTGAGAACGAATCGCCGGGCGCGCACGCACGTGCGGTCCGCGCGAAGGCGCTCGACCTCGTGCGCGGTCTGCTGCCCGCTGCGACGCTGTCGCACGTCGGCATCTACGGCAGCGGCCAGACCTACGAGCAGCTCGTGCTGCACCTGCTCGCACACCCGCTCGCGGAGGCGCAGGCCTATGGGCAGATGCTGCTCGAGGAGCTCCAGAAGATCATCCCGAGCTTCGTCGTGCGCGTGCCCCGCGAGGACCGGGGCGGCCGCTGGATCGAATACCTCCGCGAGCGGCGCAGCGCGGCAGGCGAGATCGCGCACCGGCTCGGTCTCGACGAGCCGGAACGTGCGGCGGCGCCGTCGGTCGAGCTCGTGCGCGTGCATGGCACCGAGGAGGAGCTCCTGGCTGCGCTGCTGTATGAGTCTGCGTCCACGGGCGAGGAAGCGGCGCTGCACGCGGTAGCGGCGCTACCTGAGCCCGAGCGGGCCGCGCTGCTCCGCGAGCTCGTCGGCACGCGCGAGAACCGGCGCCACCGCCCCGGTCGCGGCTTCGAGACGCTCCGGTACCGCTTCGAGATCGTCTCCGACTACGGCGCGTTCCGCGACCTCCAGCGTCACCGGCTCCTCACCTGCCAGTGGCAGCGGCTCTCCCCGGATCTCGGCGCCGACCTGCCCGAGGAGCTCGTACAGGCCGGGCTCCGCGGCGAGTACGAGCGCGCACTCGAGGTCTCGCGTTCGGAGTACGAGCGGTTACGCAGCGACGGCTTCGTCGAGGAGGCGCCGTACGCACTCTCGCTCGCCTACCGCATCCGCTACGTGCTCGAGCTCGACGCTCGCGAGGCGCTGCACCTGATCGAGCTGCGCTCGGGCCGCGAGGGGCACCCCTCGTATCGCGCGGTCGCGCACGAGATGCGGCGGGCGATCGCCGAGGTGCATCCGAACGTCGCGGCGACGATGAGCTACGTCGACGACTCGACGGAAGAGCGGCTCGAGCGGCTCCTCAGCGAGATGCGGAACGAAGCTAATAGGTTCTAGAGCCTCTAAGCCGTAGCGGGCTTCAGCACGACCGGCCCGAGCTGACGCAGGCCGATCAGCTGCCTCGTGACGACCCAGCTGTCGTGCGACTCGAACCGGTACGGCGCGTTGAGCTTCACCGAGACGGCCGTCTTTCCGCCGGGGACGACGAAGCCGCCGCACGGCGCGAAGATCTTGCCGTTCCGCACGAGGAACACCTCGTAGTACCCCTTCGCCGGCAGCTTCGGCAGGCCGCGCGCGGCGAGCGTCATCGGCCAGTTGCCCGCGGCGTCGGCCGGCTCGATGCGGAGCTTCGCCTCGGCCCGCGGCGCCTGGGTTGTGCCCGCGAGGCTCAGGATCCTCCCGCCCGGCGTGCCCCTGTTACCGGTGATGTAGCCCGCGAGGAAGGCAACGATCAGAACGACGACGGCGGCCGCGATCAGCGCCGCGCGGCGCGTCACCCGGCGGGGCGAGGGCCTGCCGAGCGTCATCCCGAGCGTCAGCCCGCGCTCGATCTCGGGTGCGAGCTCGGCCGGCGGGCCTGCGATCACGAGCAGCTCGTGCACGCGGCGAAGACGCTCGTGCTCCTCGCGGCTGACGTCGTCGCCGATCAGGTCGTCGAAGCTCGGCGGAGTCATGCGAGCTCCCCCTCCAGGAGGTCGGCGAGCCGCGCGAGCGCGCTTCGCGTCCGGGTCTTCACCGTTCCGAGCGGAATGTGCAGGAACTCGGCTACCTCGCTCTGCGAGAGACCGCTCCAGTACGCGAGCTCGACGACCTCGCGCTCTTTCTCCGGCAGCTCCTCGAGCGCCCGGTGCACCCGCCAGGCAACGAACGACGCCTCGGCCCGATCGGGCGGCCCGGGGTCTGCGGAGGGACTGTCGTCGGCCTCGGCCGGTGGCTCGGTGCGCGCCCGCTGCCGGTCGACGATCGCGTTGCGCGCGACTGCGTACAGCCAGGGGGCGGCAGGCCCGCGCTCGGGCGCGTAGCTCGCGGCCGAGCGCCAGACGGCGGTGAAGGTCTCCTGCACGGCGTCCTCCGCGCGCTGCCGGTCGCGGAGGCGCCGCAGCGCGAGCCCGAAGACCGAGCGCACGTATCGTTGGTAGAGGAGCTCGAAGGCCACCCGGTCCCGGTCGGCAACGCGAACGAGCAGCTCCGAGTCGGTCGCGTCGACGGGTGAGGGCGAAACGTCCGGCTGAGGCACGGCACGCAGCCGCGCAGGATTCTCGAGCGCGAGCTCCATGTCTCCACGGTTTCTACGCGGCATGGTCCATTCCGGTTTCCAGAGTCATAGCACCCCCGGCTTGATCGAACCTTTACCTGGCCGAGGGATTCCTCTTACGCGCACGCGGAATGACTACAGGGACACCCAAGGAGGGTTCCGATGAAAAAGCTGATTCCAGGCATGCTCGCCGTCACGGCGGCCGCCCTGACACTCGCCGCGACGGGGGCTGCGGCCACCATCACGGTCCAGATCAAGAGCACCGGCTTCACGCCGACGCCCTTGACCGTCAACAACGGCGACAAGGTCACATTCAAGAACGTCGACAAGGTCGACCACCAGGTCGTCGCCGACAACGGCTCGTTTGCGTCCCCGATCCTGCACGCGAACCAGTCGTGGACGACGGGCGCGCTCGTCACGGCCGGCTCGTTCCGGTATCACGACGCCCTGCACCCGAACCTCGCCGCCAGGGTGATCGTCAAGGGGCCGCCCCCGACGGTGACTGTCGGCCTCTCCGAGCCGATCATCGTCTACGGGGGCGCGATCACGCTCTCCGGCGCGGTCAACTCCGGCGCGGCGAACGAGTCCGTCGAGCTCACGCAGCAGCCGTGGGGCCAGCCCTCGCCGACGCAGATCGCGATCGTGAAAACCGGCGTAGGCGGCACGTACTCGTTCGTCGTCACGCCGACCATCTACACGACCTACATCGCCCGCTGGAAGAACGTCGCGAGCAGCAGTGTCGTCGCCCAGGTGGCGCCGAAGGTGCGGCTCCTGCCGGGCGCCAAGGGCTACATGAAGGCCCTCGTCTCCGCGCCGGTCTCGATGTGGCACAAGCACGTCTCCCTCCAGCGGCTGTCGCAGTTCGGTCAGTGGGTGAACCTCGCCAACCTGACGTTGGGCGAGCTGAACGGGAAGCTCTTCCAGCCGACGACGTACCTGCCGATGGGACTGTCGAAGATCCGCGTCTTCCTCAGCGTCAACCAGGCCGGCAACGGGCTGCTCTCCGCCCACAGCGGCACCCAGACCATCGTAAGGAAGCGGTAAAGCTCGCACCCTTTCGGCTTCGCCGAGCGTTCCCCTCAGGAGAACTCAGTTGAGCCAGGAAGGGAGAAACGGACATGAGACGCATTCTGCTCCTCTCCCTGGCGTTGGTCGTGGCGCTCGTCGTCGCGGCCGGCGCCGGGGCGGACACGAAGACAGTCCAGATCACGAAGAACGGCTTCACGCCCACCGCGACGACGATCAACGTCGGCGATTCCGTGACCTGGACGAACGCAGACACGGTGAACCACCAGGTGGTGGCCGACGACGGATCGTTCGCCTCTCCGTCGCTCAAGCCGACCGAGTCGTTCACCGTGACCTTCCAGAAGTCCGGCAAGGTGAACTACCGCGACTCGTTTGCGACTACCAAGCGCGGCTCGGTGACCGTAAGTACGCCTCCGGCCCCGCCTGCGAACGTCAACCTCTCGGCCGAGTCGACCACCATCCTCTACGGCGAGGGTACGACCCTCACCGGCCAGGTGACGAACAACCTCACGAACGAGCCGGTGTCGCTCACGTCACAGCCGTCCGGCAAGGGCACGCAGGCTCTCGCCACGACGACGACGAAGGCGAGTGGCGCGTTCACGTTCGACGTGTCGCCCACCATCCAGACGTCCTACCAGGCCCACTGGAAGACGACGAACAGCCCGAGCGTGTCGGTGAGCGTCAAGCCGCGCGTCGGCTTCGGCCGCATCGGCCGGCTGTTCAACGTGAAGGTCACCTCCGACATGAACTACAGCGGGAACTACGTGCTCGTGCAGCGCAAGCGCCCGCTCGGTAGCTGGACCACCGCGAAGCGTGTGTTCCTGAACGACAGCTCACGGATGTCGTTCTCACTGCGTCTCGCCAAGGGCCGCTCGTTCCTGCGCGTCGTCCTGCCCCTCGGGCAGGCGGGCACCGGATACGTCGGCAACATCAGCCGCCAGATCATCGTCACGCGGTAACCGTCGTTGCGCGGGGCGCGCGAGTCCTACGACTCGCGCGCCTCTGCGTACCGCCGCGCCACCTCGTCCCAGTTCACGACGTTCCACCAGGCCTCGAGATAGGCCGGCCGCTTGTTCTGGTAGCGCAGGTAGTACGCGTGCTCCCAGACGTCGATCCCGAGCAGCGGCACGTCGCCCGTGAGGAGCGGCGAATCCTGGTTCGGCGTCGAGTAGAGGGCGAGACCGGTGCCGTCCCACACGAGCCACGTCCAGCCGCTGCCGAAGCGCTTGACGCCCCCGTCGTTCACGGCCTTCTTCAGGTCGTCGGTGCTCCCCCACAGATCGTCGATCGCCTTCTTCAGGTCGCCGGCCGGCTCACCGCCGCCGTTCGGGCTCATGATCTGCCAGAACAACGTGTGGTTCGCGTGGCCGCCGGCGTTGTTGCGAACCGCCTTCTGCTTGTCCTCGGGGAGGATCTCCTCGAGGGCGCCGAGCACCTGCTCGACGGAGTTCCCGGCCCACGCGGTGCCATCGAGGGCGGCGTTCGCGTTGTCGACGTACGCCTTGTGGTGCAGGTCGTGGTGGATGCGCATCGTCTCGGCATCGATATGCGGCTCGAGCGCGTCGTAGGCGTACGGGAGATCGGGTAGTTCGAAGGCCATTCAGTGCTCCTTTCGGTTGGGACGTGAGGATATGCTCCGCCCGCCCCGGCTGCGTACGAGAAAGGATTCGAATGGCACTTGCGTTCACGTTCGAGGAGATCGCGCCGCGCGTGCTGCGGCCCGAGGTGTACGAGCTCGACGGCATCTCGCGGGCGTCGGTCGAGGCCCACTACAAGCTCTATCAGGGCTACGTGAACAAGCGGAACGAGATCCTCGGGAAGCTCGCCGAAGTCGACCTCGGCTCAGCGAACCAGGTGTACTCGGAGCTCCGTGCCCTGAAGGTCGATCTCACCTTCGCGATCGGCGGGATCAAGAACCACGAGCTGTACTTCGCCCACCTGGGCGGCGGCGGCGGCGATCCGGCGGGCCTCTTCGGAGCGCTCGTGAAGCGGGACTTCGGATCGACAGGCGACTGGCGCGCCGACCTGAAGGCGACCGGGATGGCCGCACGCGGCTGGGCCTGGACGGCGTACGACTGGGATGAAGGGCGACTCTTCAACTACATCGGCGACGCCCAGAACACGTTCCCCGTGTGGAACGCAACGCCGCTCGTCGCGCTCGACGTCTACGAGCACGCGTACTTCCTCGACTACCAGACCGACCGCGCCTCGTACATCGACGCGTTCTTCGACAACCTCGACTGGGACGTCGTGAACGGGTGGGTCGACCAGTACGGAATCCCGACGGGCTGATGCGCCTGAGCACGATCGCTCTACCATTCACCCGGGCGCACTAGTGCTGGTCGACGCGATCCTGATCGTCGCGGGCTACGTCGCAGGCTCGATGCCGTGGGGGCTCTGGCTCGTGCGCGCCTTCCGCGGCGAGGACATCCGAAGCAGGGGGAGCGGCAACATCGGCGCGTCGAACGTCTGGCGCGTCCACGGGCGGAGGCTCGGGCTGCCCTCCGTGTTCCTCGACACGGTCAAGGGCTTCGTGCCCGCGCTCGTCGCGACGAAGCTCGAGGGCCACGGCGTCGGCGTGCTCGCGGGTGGGGCCGCGATGCTCGGCCACTGGCGCCCGCTCTTCCTCCGGTTCCAAAAGGGCGGGAAGATGGTCGCGACGACCGGCGGCGCCTTCCTCGGGGTCGCGCCGATCGTCGGCGGCATCGGAGCCGGTGTCTGGCTGCTCACGTTCGGGCTGACCCGCTATGCGTCGGTGGCGTCGATGGTGTCCGCGCTGTCGCTGCCGCTGTGGGCGTGGCTCATCGGCTATCCATGGCCGGTGATCGCCTTCGCCGGGGTTGCGGCGACCGGAGTGGTGCTGCTCCACCGCGCGAACATCGGGCGCCTCGTCCGCGGCGAGGAGTCACGGTTCGCGCGGAAGCCGCGGACCGCGTAGCCGTTCTCTACGACGTCCGGAGCCAGTCCCCGAGCTCGGTGTGCCGGCGCGGCCCGTGGGCGCCGCCCGCGAGCTCTGCGCGCAGCTCGCCGATCGTCCCGTAGCGCTCGGCGACGACCTCGTGCGCGTGGATGGTCTCGAAGTTCACCTGGCGCGAGAGCACGAAGTCGCCGTCCGCGAGCCCGGGAAACGCGTCGACGACGCTCTTGAGCGCGACCCGGACGGAATCTTCGACGAAGCGCGGCTGCAGGTGTGCATGCTCGACGACGAAGAGCTCGTCGGGACGCTTCAGGAGCTCGTAGATCGGTGAGCTCATCGAGCCCTCGACCAGTTCGACGAGGCGTTCGGCGTCGATGCGCGAGCGAGTGCCGACGAAGAGCGTTCCCCGGCCGCGCTGGTTGTGCGTCGCGATCGGGACGAGCTCGAGGATGCGCTGGACGTCGCCGGCGTCGAAGCCGGCCTCGAGCAGGCGCTCCGATGCGCGCCCGCGGACGAGCCCTTGTGCGCACGGGCAGGCGTTGATGCCGACCGCCTCGACGCCGACGACGCGGCGCACCCCGTGCCGTGAGGCCGCGGCGATGCCGATGAGCGACACCATCTCCTG
This sequence comes from Gaiellaceae bacterium, assembly GCA_041499745.1. Lineage (GTDB taxonomy): Bacteria > Actinomycetota > Thermoleophilia > Gaiellales > Gaiellaceae > Palsa-739. The sequence continues at coordinate 15,831 of JBGQKY010000017.1, read as the reverse complement.
CGTCGAGAGCCCGGTGACCGGAGTCTTGCGCTCGTACGGGTAGCGCGCGCGGATGCGCACCTCGGCCACGAGTGCATCCTGGCGCTCGACGATCCGCGTCGCGACGTGCTCTGCGAGATCCTCGACGAGGAAGGCGTCGTCGGCGACGACCCCCTCGATCGCCTCCTCGAAGAGCTCGGGGAAGCGCGACATGTGGACGCCCTTCTGCGAGGGATCGAGATCGACGGTGCAGTCGATCGTCGCCGCGATCAGCTTCTCGCGTGCGCCCCGGCCGATCCGCACCGCCTTCTGAACGCCGGTCACGCCGGCGCGCGAGAGGCCGAGCGCCACCTCGGGGGTGGAAGCCTGGAGATCGTCGAGGAGTTGGCGCGCGGGCTTGTTCACCCCTGTACTCTGCCGCACGGCCGTGCCCGACGACACCTATTTCGCCCGGCTCGTCTCACTCGGCTGCCACGACGTGCGGACGCCGCTCGCGACCGTGTACGGGTTCGCGAAGACGCTCGAGCGTGTCACCGCGCTCGAGCCGCCCGCCGACCGCTATCTCGAGATGATCGGGGAGGCCTCGGCCCAGATGGCCGAGCTGCTCGACGAGCTCTCGCTCGCGGCCCGGATCGAGTCCGGCCGCTACGAGCCGGCCCTGCGCGAGGCTGACACGCTCGCGCTCGCAGAGGCTGCGCGGGATCGTCTCGGCGCGGACCTCGTGCAGCTCAGCGGCGAGGGGGCGACCATCTCGACCGACCTCGACGCCGTCGACCGCGGCCTCTCGGCACTCGTGCAGTCGGTGCTGCGCCACGGCGGCCTCGACGAGGTCACGGTCGTCGTGCGCGGGACGGAGATCGACGTCTCGCCGGTGACCCCTGCGTCGGCGCCGGTCGCGCTCGGGACGGAGCTTCGTGACCTCGGCGCCGCGGTGGCGGTGCGCGTGATCGAGACGCTCGGCGGCGCCGTCACCGTGGACGGCGATACGCTGAAGATCCGCTTCGCGACCTAGTTTCGGGTCGCGGTCGCGGTCCCGCTCGCCGGCTCGGCGAGCTCGTGGCAGCCGCGGCAGCGCGCCTCGTACGAGTCGAGCGCGCCGACCACGATCGTTGCGCCGTCTGAGGGTGCGGGTTGGCCGTTCACGAGGCGCTGCGTCATCGTGGCCGGCCCGCCGCAGCGGTGGCAGACCGCCTGGAGCTTGTCGACGAGCTCGGCGCGGCAGAGCAGCTCCGGCATCGACCCGAACGGGAGCCCGCGGAAGTCCTGGTCGAGACCCGAGGCGACGACGCGGATCCCTCGCTCGACGAGCAGGTCGATCACCGGGACGATCTCGGGCGTGAAGAACTGCACCTCGTCGATACCGACGACGTCGTAGCCGTCGGCGAGCCTCGGGATGCCCTCGGGCTTCGAGACCGCGACGGCGCGCATCTTCGCGCCCGCGTGACTGACGACGTGGCCGATGTCGTACCGGTCGTCGATCCGCGGCTTCACGATCAGCGCGCGCCGGCCGGCGATCTCGGCGCGGCGCAGCCGGCGGATGAGCTCTTCGCTCTTGCCGCTGAACATCGGGCCGCAGACAACCTCGAGCCAGCCGCCGCGCTCGGGAAACAATCGGATCATGGGGAGTGACCCTAGCCGGACGGTCCGACGGACTCCGGCTTGCGGTCGAACGCCCAGCGCGAGAGGAGCCGGAGGCTCACGATCCCGAGCGGCCTGCCGTCCTTCACGACGGGCAGGTGGCGGAAGTTGTTCTCGAACATGATCTGCGCCGCCTCGTCGATCGTCGTCTCCGGTTCGATCGTGACCGGGTCGATCGTCATCCACTGGCGGACGCGCGCCTCGGCCGCACGGGCCCGCGCCGCCACGGCGCGCATCAGGTCGCGCTCGGTGACGATGCCGACGATCCGCACGAAGTCCTCGACGACGACGACGGCACCCACATTCGCCGCGTTCATCTTCTCCGCCGCCTCGCCGATCGTGTCCGAGGGGTCGACGGTGAGGACGTCCTTGACCATCAGGTTGGCGACCGTGTCCACCCCTGGAGGCTATCGCAGCAGCCGCGAGAGGCGGCGATCCTTGAGAACGCGGCCGCCGGTCTGGCAGCTCGGGCAATAGAAGATCGTGTGTTCCTCGAAGTCGACCTGGGCGAGAGGCGTCCCGCAGACGTGGCACGGCTCGCCGAGCCGCCTGTGAACGCGGTAGGTCGCCTCGTCCCCGGCGCCGCGCTCCCGGAGCTCGAGTCCCCGCGCGAGCTCCTCGTTCATCGCAGCAGCCAGGCGCTCGACCTCCTCGTCCGAGAGGTCGGTCGAGAGCGCATAGGGCGAGAGCTTCGCTGCGTGGAGGATCTCGTTCGCCCAGGCGCGGCCGATGCCGGCGACAGCGCGCTGGTCGCGGACGAGTGCGTGCAGGCGGCGCGACTCGCGCCGGAGGATCTCGGCGAGCTGCTCCGCATCGAGGCCGAGCGCCTCCGGGCCGAGGTGGCCGACCTCCTCCTCGACCTGATCTCGCCGCAGCAGCCACACCCCGGCCCGCTTCTTCTTCGCGTTCTCGGTCAGGACGAGCTTCGAGCCGCCTGCGAACTCGAGCGCGAACGCGGGCGTCTTCGGCCCCGCCTCGCCGGCTCGGAGCATCTTCAGCCGGCCGGCCGTCATCAGGTGGACGAGGAGGACGAGCTCGCCGTCCTCGGTCGGGAAGAGGAGCCGCTTGCCGCGGCGCTCCGCGCCCGTCAGCTTCCGGCCCTCGAGCGCGGCGAGCGGCGGGTCGAACGTCTTCAGCGTCGCGATGTGCGCCGGGCCGGCCTTGGCGATCGGGAACGCGGAGACCGGGTCGTCGAGCGAGCGTCGCCACGCTTCCATCTCGGGAAGCTCAGGCATCTAGCTCGACGGTAGCGCGGATCAGCGGCTCGACGGAGATCGCCGAAGGCGGGTCGACCGGCTCCGGCATCTCCCTGATCGACCGCACCGCCGAGAGCAGCACGGGCAAGATTCCCGTGAGGCCGCCGATCGCCGAGACCCAGAGTGCCGTGCGCAGGCTGTATGCGGTACCGACGGCACCTCCGAGCAGGGAGCCGAGCGGGAGTGTGCCCCAGACGATCCAGCGCATCGAGGCGTTCATGCGACCTTGCAGGCGCGCAGGGCAGATCGCCTGGCGGAGGCTCAGCTGCGTGATGTTGTAGGCCATCGTTCCGAAGCCGAAGAACACCGTCCCGAGCAACAGAACCGGAACGGGGAACGACGTCGGCGCGAGCGGGAACGCGAAGGCCGCGAGCGAGCTGACCGAGATGGGTATGACGATCGCCGGCCCGACGCCGACAGCTTTCTGCAAACGCGTCGTCGTGAGTGCACCCACGATCGCTCCGACTCCGAAGCCGGCGAAGACGGCGCCTGCCCAGAGCGACGACACGTGCAGCACTCGGGCGACGTACAGCAGGCTGATTGCGAATGCGATGCTGCCGAAGAAGTTCGACGTGGCGGTGCACGCGGCGATCCACTTGAGGTGCGGGTGGCGAACGACGTACGCCACGCCTTCCTTTAGCTCCGGCCACATCTTCGGTCGCGGCGAGCCTTTCGCCCGTTCCGGCAGGACCTCCTCTTTTCGGATGCGGAGCATGAATGCTGTCGAGACGACGAAGGTCGCGGCGTCGAGCGCGATCGCGTACGGCGCGGTCAGCACGCCGATCAGCACACCGGCCAGCCCCGGCCCGCCGATCAGCGACGCCGACACCGTTGTCTGCAGCTTCGAGTTCCCCTCGACGAGCTGATCCCGCTGAACGACGACGGGGAGGTACGACTGGTACGCCACGTCGAACATGACCGTGAAGATCCCGATCACGAACTGCAGCACGAGCAGCTGCCAGATGTCGAGGATCCCGAGCGCCCAGGCGACCGGGATGTACCCGACGAGCAGCGCGCGCGCTGCATCGCCGACGATCAGGATCGGGCGGCGGCGGAGCCGGTCGACCCACACGCCGGCGGGCAGGGCGAACAGGATGAACGGCAGGAAGCTGAGGACGCCGAGGAGCGAGAACTCGAACGGCGTCGCGTGCAAGCCGACTGCCGCGAGCCAGGGGATCGCGAGCCCGGAGATCTGGGTGCCGAACTCGCTGACGGACTGACCGGCCCACAGTTTGAGGAAGTCGGCGTTGGCCCAGAGCCCGCCGGTCGGGCGGTGCAGCTTACGTATCGGGTGCCCTCCTGAAGAGCGCGTCGGCGAGGCCGTACGTGTCCCCGTCGGGATGGTCGGCGGCGATGAAGTCCTCGTGGAGCTTCTCGAGCCGGCGGACGAAGCGGCGGGCATCGTCGTCGGTAAGACGGATACGCAGAACGGCGAAGGTCGTCCGGTCGTCGTCGCCGAGGGGGAGCATCTCCTCGGCTGCGGTGCGGAGGGAAGCCGCCGCAACGTTCCGGACGTCCTCGCCGTCTGCGTCGTCGGAGCTCTTGAAGAGGAAGAGGCGCGCGGTTCGCCCGTAGAGCTTCTCGGTGAGCGCACGCACCTGCCGCGTCCGCACGACGCGGATCAGGCCCGCCTTCTCGAGCACCTTCACGTGGTGGCCGACCGTCCCCTTCGGCAGGCCGAGCTTCTCGGCGAGCTCGGTCGTCGAGTGGGCGCGCTCGCGCAGGATGACGACGATCTCCGCGCGGAGGTCGTCTCCGAGCGCGCGAAGCTGCTCCGGCTCGCGCACGACGAGCACGTCGTCCGCCTCGTAGTCGGGAGCCGGAAGCCTGATCCGCTCGCTGCCGGTCGGCGAATGGGCCACGTTTCCGGAATGTACGGCTTTTCCCGCCCGTTCGCAATTGCTCTTTCCGCAGGCAGGGGCCAGGCCCTGTTACGGCTCCGTCACCGCTCTGTAACGAATCCGCGCAGCTGCGCGATTTGTAGTTCCCGCGGACCGTCGAAGCAGCCGATGATCCGGCTCGAGTCGACGAAGGAGTGCGGTTCGGCGATGCCGATCGTGCCGGCGTAGCTGCTCCAGGGCCACTCTTCGGGCTTCGCACAGAGGCCTGCCTCGACCGGGTTCATCACCATGTACCGGTAGCTCTCGAAAAGGTGGGCGTCATCCTCGATCCGCACCGAGTCGTAGCGAGCACCGAGGACATGGCCCTTCATGCGATGGCGGACGTTGAACGTCACTGCGTGCCTGAAGTTCACGGAGTGCATGCCGATCGGTAGCGCGTCGTCGGGGACGTCCACCATCACGTGGTAGTGCGTCGTCATCAAGCAGAGCCCGAGACAGATCCAACCTGCCTTCTCGCCGGCCCATGCGAGCTCGCGGAGGAACGAAAGGCGGTCGCGATCATCCCGAAAGAGCTCGGCCGCCCAAACCGAGTGGGCATACACGTGGAAGAGGCCTTCGCTCGTGTCTCGGAGCCGGCGTGGCACGCCGCAACGATGGCGACGCCGTCGCCTGCGCGATAGTGGCCTTTTCGAATCGTCACACTTCCGTCACGGGGCCTGGCCCCTGACGTTCGGGCATAGGCTGCTGCCCCGTGGAGGCAATCGTCGTCGAGGTCCGGCGCGGCGGAGTCGTCGAGGCGCGGCACCGGGTGCACGCCGTCGCGGTGCGGGGCGGAGAGGTGATCGCCGAGGCCGGCGACGCCGGGCTCACGTTCTTCATGCGCTCCTCGTCGAAGCCGATTCAGGCGCTGCCACTCGCGCGGGCGCGCGACGATCTCGACGACCGCGACCTCGCGATCGCCTCCGCATCGCACCGCGCCACCGACGACCAGATCGCTGCGGTACGGGCTCTGCTCGCGAAGGCGCCCGCCGAGGAGGACGACCTCGAGACCGACCTCCAGGAAGGCCGGCCGCCGCAGAAGATCTTCCACAACTGCTCCGGCAAGCACGCCGGAATGCTCGCGCTTTGCCGGGCACACGGCTGGCCGACCGAGGGCTACCGCCTGCCCGAGCATCCGGTGCAAGAGGCCTGCCGCGCCGCGCACGCCGAGGCGGCCGACGTCGACCCGCAAGAGCTCCCGGCCGCCGCCGACGGGTGCGGCGTCCTCACCTTCGCGCTGCCGCTCGAGCGAATGGCGCACGCGTACGCCCGCTTCGAGGGGCTGCCGGGTGCCGCCCGCGTCGTCGACGCCATGCGCGCGCACCCCGACCTCGTCGGCGGCCCGAACGGCGTGGACTTCCAGCTGATGCGTGCCGCGCCCGGCTGGTTCGCGAAGGGCGGCGCCGAGGGGCTCCTGTGCGCCGCCGGACCGGAGGCAACAGGCCTCGCACTCAAGTCGGAGGACGGTGCATCCCGTCCCCTCGCGCCCGCGCTCGCGGCCTTCCTCGGGCCGCTCGGGGTCGACCTGCCGGCGCTCGCGACGGTTCCCGTCTGCAACGGCCGAGGCGACCGAGTGGGCGAGATCGTCGTGCCCGGTTGACGGCTCGAGAGTTCTTCTTTACGAAGTTGTGACGCAGGTCTAAGATCCGGGTCCGCTCGAGGGTGAGGCGCGGTGGGTGCCTGCCTCTGTCGTCTGCATGTCTGGTCCGTCGTAGGTTCAACGTCGTTCAGGACTCGCCGGAGGTCGCCGTTGCTCACCGTCGAACTTGCGGTTCCCGAAGTCGAAGAGCTCCAGAAGCTCGTCGTCGACGGAACCGAAAAGGGGTTCCTCACCTACGACGAGATCGTCAGCGGGCTCGAGGACGTGGAGCTCACGAAGGAGCAGGTCGAAGATTTCTACACCTACCTCATCGACCACAACATCGAGCTCGTCGAGGGCGAGCAGCACAAGACGCCCCCGCACGAGCAGCCACAGCCCGAGGAAGACAAGCTCCCGGCGGCGCCGAAGCTCGACCTGACCGTCGAGCCGAGCCTCGACAGCCTGCGCCTCTACCTGCGCGAGATCGGCAAGGTCGCGCTGCTCACCGCAGACCAGGAGGTCTCGCTCGCGAAGCGGATCGAGCGCGGCGACATGGGCGCGAAGACGCAGATGACCGAGGCGAACCTGCGTCTGGTCGTCTCGATCGCGAAGGGCTACCTGGGCCGCGGGCTCTCGTTCCTCGACCTGATCCAGGAGGGCTCGCTCGGCCTGATCCGTGCGGTCGAGAAGTTCGACTACCGCAAGGGCTACAAGTTCTCGACCTACGCCACGTGGTGGATCCGCCAGGCGGTCACGCGCGCGATCGCCGACAAGGCGCGCACGATCCGCATCCCCGTGCACATGGTCGAGAAGCTGAACAAGGTCGTCCACATCGAGCGCCAGCTCGTGCAGCGCCTCGGCCGCGAGCCGAACGCGGAGGAGATCGCCGAGGAGCTCGAGATGACGCCGGAGGAGGTGCAGGAGATCCTGCGCATGGCGCAGCTGCCGGTCTCGCTCGAGAAGCCGATCGGCGAGGAGGAGGACTCCTCCCTCGGCGACTTCGTCCAGGACGAGACCGCCGAGTCTCCGTTCGACACGGCGCAGCTCTCGCTCCGGCGCGAGGACATCGAGATGGCGCTCGCTGCGCTGCCGGCCCGCGAGCGGCACGTGATCGCCCTTCGCTTCGGCCTGCACGGCGGGCCGCCGCAGACGCTCGAAGAGGTCGGGCGTGCATTCGGCGTCACGCGCGAGCGCATCCGTCAGATCGAGAACAACACGCTGAAGAAGCTCGAGCACCTGCCGGAAGCGCAGGCGCTCCGCGACGCGGTCAGCTAGGCCGCGTCAGGATCGCGTGCGAGCGGCTCGAGCAGATCCCGCTCCTCCGCGCGCGCGAACGGGACGAACAGCCGGCAGTGCGGGCACTTGAAGCCGCGATAGCGCGCGGCCGAACCCTCCATCGTCTCGGCCGAGAACGACTTGTGGCAGTGCGGGCACTCGACCTCGAAGCCCGTCGGGTTCTGGACGCTGCCCACAGGCTGAGGGTAGCGAAACGGCGGCTTCCGTCCGATGGAATCCCATCTTCATCGGCATCGGCCGCGACCCGACTAGTCCACGCGACTAGATCAGCCGCCGCTCCGCCGCCCAACGCGTCAGCTCGTGGCGCGACGAGAGCTGGAGCTTGCGGAGCACCGCCGACACGTGCGACTCGACGGTGCGCGGCGACAGGTGCAGCCGTGCGGCGATCTCCTTGTACTTGTAGCCACGTGCGATCAGCTGGAGCACCTCGCGCTCGCGTGCTGTGAGCTGGTCCAGCTCGGGGTCGGCGACCGCGTCGCCGCTGCGGAACGCGTCGAGCACGAAGCCGGCGAGCCTGGGCGAGAACACGGCGTCGCCGTCGGCCGTCCGGTGCACGGCGTCGGTCAGCTCGTCGCCGGAGATCGCCTTCGTCACGTAGCCGCGCGCGCCCGCGCGGATGACGCCGATCACGTCCTCTGCCGCATCGGAGACCGACAGGGCGAGGAACTTCACCCCGGGTCGATCCGGCGCGACCTGCACGATCACGGCCTGCCCGCCTCCATCCGGCAGGTGCACGTCGAGCAGCACGACGTCCGGGTCGAGCTGCTTGATGAGCGGAACGGCGTCGGCGACCGAGCCGGCCTCACCCACGACCTCCACCGTCTTGCCGAGCCCGGCACGCACGCCGGCGCGAAACAGATCGTGGTCGTCGACGAGCACGACGCGCCGCAGCGGGATGCTCATTTGAGCTCCAGCTCCACTTCGGTGCCCTCGCCGGCCGTCGAGACGATGCGCGCGGCTCCGCCCACGCGTTCCATCCTGCCGCGGATCGACTCGGCGAGGCCGCGGCGGTCGACCGGGACCGCGTCCACGTCGAATCCCGAGCCTCGGTCTCGCACGTAGAGCGAGACTCCGTCCCCTCCGGCGTCGAGGAACACGGACACCTCGTCGACCCCGGCGTGGCGCGCCGCGTTCGCCATCGCCTCTCGTGCGGCGAGGACGAGCGCCTGCGACCGCTCGTCGAGCGGCGCGTCGCCGGTGCGTACCACCTCGACGCGCACGCCGTGCAACTCCTCGATCTCCGCGGCGGCAGACTCGACCGCGTCGGCGAGCGTCCCGACGGCCGTCGGCTCGCGGTCGGGATAGAGCCACGCCCGCAGCTCCCGCTCCTGGCGCCGCGCGAGGCGGCGTGCGTCCCCCGGCTCCTTCTGGATCAGCGTGAGCGTCTGAAGCACCGAGTCGTGTACCCGGGCGGCGAGGTCGGCTCGCTCCTCGCTGCGAACGCGCTCGGCGCGCTCCGCGTCACGCTCGCGCACGAGCCGGAACGCCCAGGGGACGAGCACGAGCAGCAGCGCGACCGCGACCGCGCCGGGCGCGAGAAGCGTCGAGGCGGAGCCGCCGGTGTTCCTGTCGATGAAGAGCACGACCCCGAGCACGAAGAGGACGAGGGCGCCGGCCTGCAGGTAACGCTGCCGTCGGCCGAGCGCGTCGACGCTCGTCGCGAGGACGACTCCGCCGGCCACGAGTGCGAGCGGCCACACGATTGAGTCCGCGAGCCCGAGCCCGCGCAGCGCGAGGATCACGGACCAGACGAGGAGCACCGTGCCGCCGATGCGCCGGCCTCGGTGCGGTGACGGCAGGCCCGGCGCGGGCAGCAGCGCCCAGGCGCCGACGTAGGCGACGATGCCGGCGCCGCTCGCGAACGCGAGCAGCGCGAAGACGAGCCGGACGAGCGTCGGATCGACGGCGAGCGCGTCTGCGATCCCGGCACAGACGCCTGCGACGACGCGGTCGCGCTCCACACGCGTGATGCGCGGGAGCGCGACCGGGAGCCTGAGCGGGCCGACGCTCACCCGCGCGTGACTTCCAGCCGGCCGAGGCCCACGCGGGCGTCGATGACGAGCACCCGGGCGGAGCCGCCCGCTTCGTCCGAGACGACGGTGTGAACGGAAGTCCCGTCGGAGTGGCGGCCGAAGAGGTCGACGTTCCCGGCGCTCGCGCGTCCGTCAACCATCACGGCGACGCCGTACGGCACGCGGATGTGCAGATCGCCGATGCCGAGTGTCGCCTTGACATGCGTCTCGCCGATCGGCAGCGGCAGGTCCGCGAGATTCACCGTGAAGTGGCCGATGCCGTGTTTGTACGTCCGGTCGAGCGACACGATCGAGGCCGGGTGCGTGACGCGGTCGCCGACACCGGCGAAGAGCGGTACGCGGACCGCGAGCGCAAGTGCGAGCGCAGCGAGCAGCGCGACGCCGAGCACGACGACCGCGCCGACGGCCCGGCCGGTCGCGGCACCGGCCGCGACGAGCGCGCCCGTTGCGACGACCATTGCGCCGAGGACGATCTGCCAGTCGACGTTCCAGACACCGGTCAGGTCGAGGATCGCAACCGCTCCGATGACGGCGAACATGCCGCCGAGGGCCACCGGGAAGAGCGTCCCGCCGCGGCGGGACGGCTGCTGTGCGCTCATCTGCCACCAGATGAGCGCACCGATGCCGAGCGCGGCGGCGAGCCACAGGTTGCCCGGGCTCGGCCAGAAGTGGGCCGACGAGAGCGCGAGGATCGCGACGAACGCGAGGACAGCCACCCCGACGGCGCGGGTGGGGCGGTTCCGATGCTGCTTGAGCGCAGCGGCCGCGAGGGAGTCCTCCTCGCCTTCCTCCGGGATGACGGCCCAGGCGGCGAGGTAGAGCAGGATCCCGGTCCCGCCTGCGAGCGAGAGCGCGACGAATGCGATCCGGTAGATCGCCGGGCTGAGATCGAAGTAGGCACCGAGCCCGGCGGCTACGCCGCTGAACCAGCGCCCATCGCGAGGGCGCGTCAGGCGGCGCGTCTCGCGGATGGTCTCGGTGGTTTCCATTTGAAGCTCTCCTTCTAGTCGAATGGTCGACTACAGGATCTCTTCGCGCGGGCGCCGCCGCCATCCGGGAAGCCCCGGGACGATCCCTGACCGGCTACGGAAGGAATTCCACGTACGCCTCGACGGGATTCCGCTCGCGAGGGGCCGGCTCGCGCTCCGGGGCGCCGAAGTGGAGCAGGCCCAGTACGCGTTCGCCGGGCGGCACGCCGGCTGCCTCCCGGCCGCGCGCGGTGCGGAGGACGCCCGGCGTCCGCCAGTACGAAGCGACGCCGCGCTCGGTCGCCGCAAGCAGGACGAGCATGACCGCCGCTGCGGTCGCACACACGTCCTCCTCGTCCTGGATCAGGTCTCCGGTCAGCGTCGCCGTGGCGAGGACGAGGGTCGGGGCGCGGTCGAGCTTCGCCGCCTCCGCGGTGCCCGCACACTCCTTGAGGCGGGCGAGCGTCTCGGGGCCGAGCACCCGGAAGCGCCACGGCTGCGTCAGGTGGTGGTTCGGCGCGAACCGCGCGAGACCGAGCAGCTCGACCAGTGTCTCCCGGGGGACGGGCTCGCGGCCGAACGCCTTGTGCGTCCGTCGCGCCGCCGCGAGCTCGGCAAGGCTCACGCGAGGCGCGCGGAGACGTGGACCTCGGCGCCTGCGCGGCGGAGCAGTTGAGAAAACGGGCACCCTTCGTCGGCCTTCACGACCGCGGCCTGGAGGGCGTCGCCGTCGATCCCGTCGACCGCCACCACCGCCTCGACGTGCGAGGCAACGATCTGGTGGCCCTGGTCTTCGACCTCGTTCATCACGATCCGGCAGCCGACCTCGAGCCGCCCAGGCGGCGTGCCCGCTTGCGTCAGCTCGCTCGCGAGTGACATCGTCACGCATCCCCCGTGCGCCGCGGCCAGCAGCTCTTCGGGACTGGTCTTGCCCTCCGCCTGCCCGATGCGCGTCGGCAGCGAGAACCCGAGCTCGGAGAACGCCCCGGTGTCGGCCGTGATCGAGCCGGTGCCGCGGGCCACGTTCCCTTCCCACACGACGCTTGCGCTGCGCTCGATCAGCGGCATCAGTACTCCGCCTTCGTGCCGTCGGGGTAGTAGGCCTCCGCCGGCGAGCCGGCCGGGCGGAAGACGCCGAGGATCTGCATCTCGCCCAGGCCCGTGTTCTCGAGGCAGTGTACGAGGCCGGAGGGCAGATGCACGCACGAGCCTGCGCGAAGCGGTGCGATCTCGCCGCCGATGTGCGCGGCGCCGTCGCCCTCGAGGATGTAGATGACCTCGTTGTAGCGGTGGTAGTGGTCGGGCGCCCGGCCGACGGGGATGTAGCCGACGAACTGCGTCACCGTCGCGCAGCCGACGTCCGGGGTTGCCAGCAGGCGGAACTGCCGGCCCGCCGTTGCCGCTGCGGCCTCGACCTCGTCGGTGTCGACGAAGGAATGCGTCGTTCCACTTGCGGGCAGCGGATCGTGGACGAGCACCGATAGCAGCTCGAGATCGTCGGCGTCGTCGATGCGCCAGCTCGTCCGGCGCGCGACGTAGGCGGCCGTCCCCGGACCGAGCGTCGTCTCATCGCCTCCGATCGTCGCCGAACCCGTGCCTGAGAGCACGTAGAGCACCTCGTCGTCGTCGGCGTTCGAGTACGCCGCAGATGCCCCGTTGAAGCTCAGCCTCCGCTGCTCGAACTCGGCGCACCCGCGCTCGTTGCCGAAGAGCGGAGCCTCGCCCGGCTTCAGTACCCACCGCATCCTCTCCAGCCTAACGCCGGGCGCCGGAGTCGAAAGCGGTTAGAGTCGCCTTCCGGAGGAATTGCGCTTGTCCACGAGGAGGGAGCAGTCGATGGTCAAGAGGGTTGGTCTACTTGCGATGGTGGGGGTGCTGGCCGCTGTCGCGGCCGGTTGTGGGGGCTCGAAGTCTTCGAACAAGACAGCGGGCGGCGCGTGTTCCAAGCCGGTTTCGATCGGCATACTCGCGCCGATCACAGGGCCCGCAGGATCGGTCGGCAGCGATCAGCTGCACTGGGCCGAGTTTTTCGTCTCGCAGTGGAATGCGGACAGCGCCAACTCGCCGAAGCTCAAGATCGTCCAGGGTGACACGCAGCTCGATCCGGCCAAGGCGTCGACCGTCTCGCAGTCGTTCGCGTCGAACAAGGCGATCGTCGGCGTGATCGGCCCGGCAGGAAGCGACGAGGTCGAGGCGACTGCGCCGATTCTCAAGAAGGCAGGTCTCGTGTTCGCCTCCGGGTCGGCGACACGTGTGTCGTTGACGGGCGGCAAGTGGAGCGGATTCTTCTTCCGCGCCGTCCCGAACGACGGCGTGCAGGGTCCGACGGACGCTGACTACATGGCGTCGGCGCTCGGTGTGGGATCGGGCGACACCGTGATGGTCGTCGACGACCAGGAGTCGTACTCGACGGGCCTCGCCGACATCGTCGGCAAGGAGCTGAAGGCGAAGAGTGTCACTGTCGACCGGGAGTCCGTGAGCCAGAAGGCCACCGACTTCTCGTCGCTCGTCGCGAAGGTGACCGCGAGCGTCAAGGTCGTCTTCCTGCCCTTCCAGCTCGCCTCGCAGGCTCAGCTCTTCGCCCAGCAGCTCAAGGCGCAGGGCAAGACCGCGGTCGTGTTCGGCAGCGACGGCACCTTCGACTCGTCGAAGTTCAAGGTGAACGGGAGCTACATCTCGTTCTTCGCACCGGACGTGACCACGCTCTCCGCCGCCAAGGACACCGTTGCGGCGTTCAACAAGCAGTTCCCAGGTGGAACGAGCCCGTTCGGCGCGCCGAACTACGTGCTCGCGCAGGCATACGCGCAGGCGGTCAAGGCCGTCTGCGACAACGGCGACACTCCGACGCGGGAGACGGTGCGGACGGAGCTTGCGAAAGTCGATCTCAAGGACACGCTGCTCGGAACGCCGCTTGCGTTTACGGCGAAGGGCGACGTCGCTGGAGCGAAGTTCCACATCTTCAAGATCGAAAACGGCAAGTACGTGACCCTCTCGTAGTCCCGAGGAGGGGTGCGTCCGTCTCGGCGGGCGCACCCCTCCTGTAGCACGCGCGTCGCTGATGACCTGGAATCTCTTCGTCACCGAGCTGGCCTCCGGGATTACGCACGGCAGCGTCTATGCGCTGATCGCGCTCGGCTACTCGATGGTGTACGGGATCCTGAAGCTCCTGAACTTCGCCCACGGCGACATCTACATGGTCGGGGCGTTCATCGGCTTCGGGTTGATCACCGTCTTCGGCGGTCCAGAGGCCCTGACGATCAACGTCGTGCTCCTGCTCTTCCTGATGTTCCTCTGCTCGATGCTCGGCGGCGGCCTGCTCGGCGTGATGATCGAGCGGTTCGCCTACCGCAGGCTTCGGAATGCGCCGAGGATCGCGCCGCTGATCACCGCGCTCGGCGTATCGTTCTTTCTCGAGAACGCCGCGCAGCTCGTGCTCGGCGCGCAGCAGCAGAGCTACAACAGCTTCAGCTGGAAGGACAGCCCGATCGCGCTGCACGGCTTCACGCTGCCTGCGGGCGCGCGCGTCAGCTATGCGCAGGTGATCGTGGTCATCGGCACGATCGTGCTGATGGTGCTGCTGACGTGGTTCGTCCAGCGCACGCAGACCGGGAAGGCGATGCGCGCGACCTCGTTCGACCGCGAGGCAGCCTCGATGATGGGGATCGACGTCGACCGCGTCATCGTGGTGACGTTCTTCGTCGGCTCGGCGCTGGCCGGAGCCGCCGGAGTCTTCAACTGCATCGCCTATCAGCAGGTCTGGCCGTACATGGGTTTCCAGGCCGGGCTGTTCGCCTTCACCGCCGCGGTCGTCGGCGGCATCGGCAACCTGCCCGGCGCCGTGCTCGGCGGCCTGCTGATCGGGCTGGCCGAGTCGTTTGCCACCGGCTACCTCTCGTCGACGTTCAAAGACGCGATCGTCTTCGCGATCCTGATCGTGGTCATGCTCGTTCGCCCGAGCGGCCTCCTTGGACGTGCGGACGTGAAAAAGGTCTGATGGACGACGAGAAGAGCACTCCGCCGGATCAACCCCGCGTCGGTGTCGACGAGTGGGTGGCGACGTACGAAGGCCGTCGCGAGCGCGGCGCCGGGCTGACCGGACGCGTGCGGTACGAGCTCGAGCGCGCGCCACGGCCGGCGTTCTATCTCGGGTTCGGGGTTGCCGCCGCGCTGCTCCCACTGGTGACGACGAACGACTACATCGTCCGCGTCGGCTTCGACACGCTCGTCTACATGCTGCTCGCGCTCGGCCTGAACATCGTCGTCGGGTACGCCGGTCTGCTGGACCTCGGCTACGTCGCGTTCTATGGCTTCGGCGCGTATGCCTATGCGATGCTGTCTTCGCCGAAGTTCGGCCTGCACTGGGACTCGCTGCTGGTCATCCCGGTCGCCGTCGTCGCGACCGCGACTCTCGGCCTCCTCGTTGCGCTCCCGTCGCGGCGGCTGATCGGCGACTACCTCGCAATCGTCACCCTGTTCTTCTTGCAGTTCTTCGTCACAGTCGTGCAGAACGGGAACCGGATCTCGGTGCTCGGGCTCACGAGGAGTTACGACGTCACCGGGGGGCCGAACGGGATTCCCGACGTCGACAACTACAACCTCGGCGGGCTGAAGGTCAGCTCGGTCGACGGCTACTACTACACGGCGCTCGTCATCTTCCTGCTCGTCCTGTTCGCGGTCTATCTCGTCGACCAGTCGCGGACGGGGCGCGCCTGGAAGTCGTTGCGCGAGGACTCACTCGCAGCGGAGCTGATGGGCATGCCGGTCAACTGGTTGAAGCTGGTCGCGTTCGCATGCGGCGCGGCGATCGCCGGGCTTGCGGGCACGATCTTCGCAGCACTCAACACGAACGTCTTCGCCGCGGACTTCGACGTGCCGACGCTGATCATCATCTACGCGATGCTCATCCTCGGCGGCGCCGGAAGTCTCGGCGGGGTAATCCTCGGCGCGCTCGTCGTCAACGTCTCACTCGAGATGCTGCGTACGCCCGACCACGCGACGTGGATTGTCTTCGCGCTGATCATTGCAGCGCTCGCGGTGAAGGTGCGTCCCTGGCACTGGTTCGGGATCGTCGTCGGCGCCACGATCGCCTTCGGCTTCGCGGTGCATGCGATCGCCTCGTCGGTGTGGCCACGCGGTGTTCAGGGCGATCAGATCATCGGCGGCTGGCCTGGTCGGGTGATGGACAGCTGGGTCCTGCACCCG
>JBGQKY010000016.1:0-24309 GCA_041499745.1 Gaiellaceae bacterium | reverse complement strand
GGCTTCCACACGATTCTCGACGCGAACGTCGTCACTGCGATCACTGCTCTCGTGCTGTTCCTGATCGCGGTCGCGTCGGTGAAGGGCTTCGCGCTGATGCTGTTGCTCGGCACGCTCATCTCGCTGCTGACCGCGGTTGCCGCGACGCGAGCGATCCTCGGCCTGCTCGGCGGCTTCAAATGGTTCGCCAACCCACGGTTCATGGGCGCGAAGGGCGAGTCGATCCCGCGCTGGGCGAAGATCGACGTTGCAAGCCGCCGCCGCCGCCGCATCCTGCTCTCGGTCTCGACGGTGATGATCGTCGTGAGCGTGCTCCTGATCGGCTTCAAGGGCCTCAACTTCGGGATCGACTTCAAGGGCGGCACGCAGATGTCGTTCCACACGGCGAGCCCGAGGACGGTGGGCTCGCTGCAGAAGATCCTCCAGAACGACGGCTTCGGGGACGCGGTGGTGCAGGGCCGCGGGTCGCACACCGGGACCTCGTACCAGGAGTTCCAGGTCCGCACGAAGCACCTGACGAACGTGCAGCAGGCGAAGGTCGTGGACGACCTCCGGACAAGCGGCGGGCTTCAGGGCCAGCCGAACGTGCAGACGGTCTCCTCGAGCTTCAGCTCGCAGATCGCGCGCGACGCCATCGTCGCGATCATCGTCTCGTTCATCCTGATCGCGATCTTCATCGCGCTGCGGTTCCAGTGGCGCTTCGCGATCCCGATTCTCCGCACGTTCTTCAACGACATCCTCGTCACGGTCGGCGTGTACGCGCTGAGCGGCCGCGAGGTAACCGTCTCGACCGTCGCGGCCGTGCTGACCGTCCTCGGTTACTCGATCTACGACACGATCATCGTCTTCGACCGGGTGCGCGAGAACATCCCGCTGATGCCGAAGTCGACGTTCGCCCAGATCGCGAACCTCTCGATCGCCGAGACCCTGCGCCGTTCGGCGGCGACGACGTTCATCACCCTCGTGCCGATCGTCAGCCTCTTCGTCCTCGGCGGCCAGACGCTGAAGGACTTCGCGTTCGCTCTGCTCATCGGCATCGGTCTCGGTGCGGTCTCGACGATCTTCGTCGCGACGCCGTTCCTGACCGTGCTGATGGAGCGCAGCCCCGAGTTCCGGCGGCGCGTTGGCAGCGAGGTCATCGACGAGGGCGTCATCGCCCGGGCGCTGCGGCGCGGCGGGCGCGGGGCGGGCCGGGCGGAAGCGGTGGACGGGCCGGAGCCGGTCGACGGTCGGCCCGAGCCCGCGCCGGAGCCCGAGTTCGTCGACGTGTCGCCCTCGCCGTCCTTGGACCCGGTTGCCCAGGCACGGCGCGACAAGCGCCGCCAGCGCCGCCGCACGAGACCTCATGGCCGCGCGCGGTAGCGACCGGATCGTCGAGGTCGTCGAGGAGCTGCTCGCCGAGCTGCCGGCGCGCGTGCGCGGTGGGCGGGCGAAGCTGTCCGAGCAGGCGCTCGGTGCGGTGCGCGCCCTGATCGACGAGTTGCGCCTCGTCACCCGCGACGAGGTGGACGAGCTCGAGCTCCGGGTCGCGCAGCTCGAGCACCGGCTGCGCCTGCTCGAGCAGCAGGGTGAGCTACCGGCGGCGTAGCTCGTATACCACGAGAGCGCACAGAGCTGCGAGCGGCAGTTCTGCGAGCGCCGCGAGGAGAATCGGCTCGAGCCGTTCGCCGGGCGCCGACGTGACGACGTCGAACCACGCGTCGCACAGGAGCATGGCCCCGGTTGTCGACGCGGAAGGAACGAGCCATCGCGAGCTCCGCAACGCCGTCCAGGTCGTAGCGGCGAACGCGACTGCGAGCGCGATGTCGAAGCCGACCCACGCGACGTCATAGTGGTGCGCGACCCGCCGCTCCGGCAGGGAGACGGCGAGCCAGAGTGTCCAGGGGACGAGACTTGCCGCGGTGATCGCCAGGAGGAGGACGAGCCAGCGGCGTTGCAAGGCGGTTGTCACAGACTGGTTGTACCCTGGCCGGAGTGGGCTTGAGAAGACTTCAGCCGGAATCCGTGCTCGCGTGGGCGGCCGCAATGGTCGGCGCGATCGGGATCGTGTCGGCGATGACGCCTGAGCTCGCAAACCGCTCCGACATCGTCCACGGGGTGCTGCCGCCCGGCGTGCCGACCGCCGCGCGGGTCTTTGCGCTCGCTTTCGGCATCGCGCTGATCTGGCTCTCCCGGTCACTCGCGCGCCGTCGCCGGCGTGCCTGGCAGCTCGCGGTCGCCCTGGTGCTCGCGTCGGCGGCCGCGCATCTCGCGAAAGGGCTCGACTTCGAAGAGTCGACCGTCTCGTGCCTCCTGCTCTTCGCGCTCGTGCACCACCGTCGCCGCTTCGACGTGCCGGGCGACCCCGCTTCGGTGCGGCCGCTGCTCGCGATCGCGCTCGCGGGCTTCGCGGCGGCCGCGATGACGCTCGGCATCGAGCTGCGCGACCTCGCCGTGCCGGACGACCTCGTCCACGCGTTCTGGGCCGTCGGGCTCGTCGTCGGCTTCTATGCGCTTTTCCTCTGGCTGCGCCCGCTCTCGCAGGTCGTCGCGCAGACGGTCGGGGAGCGCCGGCTCGCGCGCGAGCTCGTCGAGAGGTACGGCAACGACAGCCTCTCGTTCTTCTCCCTGCGGCACGACAAGAGCTTCTTCTTCTCCCCGACCCGACGCGCGTTCCTCGCGTATCGCGTCGTCGGCGGCGCAGCGCTCGTGAGCGGCGACCCGGTCGGCGACGAGGGGGAGTTCGACGCGCTGCTCGCGGAGTTCCGGCGAGTCGCGCACGCTCGCGGGTGGCGCCTGGCCGTCCTCGGCGCGTCCGACGAGTTCGTCCCGCACTGCGCGCGGCTCGGCATGCGCGCGATTCCCATCGGGAGCGAGGCCGTGTTGCGGCCGGCGGAGTTCTCGCTCGAGGGCCGCGCGATCCGCAAGGTGCGTCAGTCCGTCTCGCGGCTGACGAAGGCGGGTTACCGGTTCCGCATCGTGTCGGCAGAGGACGCAAACCGCACGGAGCTCGACGCGGTCTCTGCCGCATGGCGCGGCGACCGCCCCGAGCGCGGCTTCTCGATGGCGATCGACGACCTCTACGCGCCCGGCATGACGTTCGCGATCGCGGAGGCTCCCGACGGGCATGTCGGAGGCTTCCTCCATCTGGCGCCGGCCGGCGCGGGCTGGTCGCTCAGCACGATGCGGCGGCGGCCGGGGACGCCGAACGGCCTCAACGAGTTCCTGGTCGTCGAGACCCTCGCCTGGGCGAAGGAGGCGGGCGCGACAGAGCTCTCGCTCAACTTCTGCGCGCTGGCCGACTTCCTGGCGCTCGAGGGTGCGGTCACGCTGGCGCGACGGGTCTTCCGCCGCGCGCTCCTCGCCGCCGACGGCGTCTTCCAGCTCGAGCGGCTGCACTCCTTCAGCCGCAAGTTCCATCCCGCCTGGCGGCCGCGCTATTTGTGCGTGGAGAAGCTCGGCGATCTCCCGCTCGTCGGCCTCGCCTATCTCAGAGTCGAGCACCTCGTTCCGCCTGCACCCTGGCGCAGGCGGACCACCGTGTCACACTGACGTCCATGGCACAGCCGGCGACGAGAAGCCTCGGGCGCCTGTCGGAGATCGCGCAGGTCATGGTGCGGCACGGCTTCGGCTACTTCCTCGAGTCGCACAAGCTCACGGATCTGTTGCCGGGCCGCAGCGCCGAGACGCGTCTCGCGGCGGTGGCCGAGGCGGCCGGGTCGTCCCAGCGCGGCCGGCACCTCCGCGAGCTGCTCGACGAGCTCGGGCCGACGTTCGTGAAGTTCGGGCAGCTGCTCTCGACGCGCCCGGACGTCGTGCCGCCGGACATCATCGCCGAGCTGCGCGGGCTCCAGGACGACGTGCGTCCATTTCCGTTCGAGCAGGCGGAGCGCGTGATCGTCGAGGACCTCGGCAACTCGATCGAGCGCCTCTTTCTCGAGTTCGAGCGCGAGCCCGTCGCCGCCGCGTCGATCGGCCAGGTGCACCGGGCGATCCTCCCGAACGGGAAGCCCGTCGCCGTCAAGGTGCAGCGACCCGGTGCGCCACGCCAGATCGAGGCCGACCTCGTACTGCTCTACCAGGCCGCGAGGCTCGTCAAGGAGCGCGTGCGGGCGCTCGACTTCATCGACGCGCACGGTCTCGTCGACGAGTTCGCCCGTCAGATCCGGCAGGAGCTCGACTACCGGCTCGAAGCACGCAACGCGCAGACGTTCCACCGCAACTTCGCCGGGGATCCGCATGTCCACGTGCCGAAGGTCTACTGGTCGTACACCCGTGCGCGCGTGCTGACGCTCGAGTGGCTCGACGGCACGCAGCTCGCCGACATCGACACGCTGCCGTTCACGCTCGAGGAGCGGCGCGACCTCGCGTACCTCATTGCGGAGACCTGGATGGAGATGATCTTCCGCCAGGGCTTCTTCCACGGGGATCCGCATCCCGCCAACGTCCTCGTGCTGCGAGAGGCGGGGACGATCGGCCTCGTCGACTTCGGCGCCGTCGGGAAGCTCACCGACGACGACATGGGGAAGCTGACGCGGCTCTTCATCGATGCGGCGTCGGAGAACGTCGACGTCCTGCCGGAGCGGCTCGCCGCTCTCGGCGTCCGCTATCCAAAGGAGCGCAGGGAGGAGTTCCTCGCGGAGCTCCGCGAGATGTACTACCGCTACTACGGCGCGAGCGTCAACGAGATCGATCCGATCCAGGTGATCCGCGAGACGTTCCAGCTCATCTACTCGATGAACCTGTACCTGCCGACGCGCTACCTCCTGCTCGACCGGGCGATCGCGACACTCGCCTCGGTCGGGATGGAGCTCTATCCGGACTTCAACGTCTTCGAGGTGGCGCGGCCGTACGCGCGCGGCCTTCTGGTCGACAGATTCACGCCGAAGCGGGTGGCGAAGCGCGCGCGCCGCGACGCGGTCCGGTACGCCGAGGTGTTCGCCGAGGCGCCGTTCCAGTGGCACGACTTCATGGAGCAGATGCGCGACGGCCAGATCGAGGTCGGCTTCGTGCACAAGGGCCTCGACAACTTCATGGAGCAGATGCAGCGCGTGTTCAACCGGCTCGTCGTCGCGCTGATCGTCACCGGCGGCCTGATCGGCTCGAGCCTGATCGGCATCTTCGCGAAGACCGGGCCGCACGTGCTCGGCGTCAACGTCCTCTCGGTGATCGGCTTCGCGCTCTCGGTGCTCCTCGGCGTCTGGCTGCTCTGGGGCGTCGTCCGTTCCGGGCGTCTGTGAAGCGCATAGGCGATCTCGCAGTGCTCGACGAGGGCGAGGGCCAGCCCGTTCTGCTCCTGCACGGGTTTCCGGACTCGTCGCATCTCTGGCGGCGGCAGATCCCGGCGCTCCTCGACGCCGGTTTCCGAGTCGTCGCCCCTGACCTGCGCGGGTTCGGCGAGTCCGAGAAGACGCCGGAGGTTGAGGCGTACGCGCTCCGCAACCTGCTCGCGGACGTCGTCGCCGTCCTCGACGGCCTCGGGATCGAGCGCGCGCACGTCGTCGGCCACGACTGGGGCGCCGGGCTCGCGTGGGTCGCCGCCGGCCTGGCGCCGGAGCGGGTCGACCGGCTCGTCGTCATGTCAGTCGGGCACCCGAACACGGGCCGCACTCCCACGGTCGAGCAGCGCGAGAAGGCGTGGTACATGCTGCTCTTCCAGTTCGAGGGGGTCGCCGAAGAGCTCCTGCGGCAGGACGACTGGAAGCTTGCGCGGGAGTGGGTGCGCGGGGACGGCGATTTCGAGCGGTACCTCGAGGATCTCGCCCGCCCGGGCGCGCTGACGGCGGCGCTCAACTGGTACCGCGCGAATGTGCACCCGCGGCGCGAACTCGGTGAACGCATGGCGTTTCCGGCGATCGCCGCACCGACCATGGGCATCTGGAGCAGCGGCGACAACTATCTGCTCGAGGAGCCGATGGTGCGCTCGGGGGAGCACGTCACCGGCGGCTGGCGCTACGAGCGCATCGAGGGTGCGAGCCACTGGCTCCAGCTCGACGAGCCGGAGCGCGTCAACGCGCTGCTGCTCGACTTCTTCGGGCCCGTGTAGCGCCCGCTCTTTACCGACCGGGTGAAGATCGGGCAACAGCGTAGGTGCAGAACATGGCGCTGATCAGCACGATGCCTGTGGCCAGCCACCCGCGCGGGTCTCCCGTCCCGACGAACGCGATGAGCAGCGCGACAATCCCGATCCCCGCGATGAAGCCGGCGCCTTCGCGGGTGTGCGGGGCGAAGAACGCGGCCGCGAGAAGAACGAGTGCGGCGAGCGGGAGGATCAAAAGGCCGATGCTCAACCCGGTGACGAGGCTGAAGCTGAAGACCGCACCCGCCACCGTCCAGGCAACGAACCATCTCCAACCGCGCCCGCCGGCGCGATCTCTGTTTGCGGCGGCAACAGCCACCGCGAGAAGCACGAGGAAGGGGTACACCACGATCATTTCCGCTCCGTAGAGGGATCGTATCGCCACATGCCTGTCCACTCGCGACAGCGCCTCGGGCGAAGTCACACTTCCGCGCAAAAGGACATCTGGCGCGTCCGGCGGCTGTGCGCGTATGTTCGCGCAATGACGGCACTGCTGCTCACGGAGCCCGAGGAGGCGATGCGCGGCTTCCTCGAGCGCCAGCTCCGCAGCGAGGGTTTCGACGTGCTCGCGTTCCCGAGCACGGAGGAGCTGCCGCGGTCGGCCGATCCGGACGTGCTCGTGCTCGGCGACCCTGACGCGCTCGATCGCTGTCGCGTCCACGACTGCCCGGTGATCGTGCTCGGCCGCGCCGATCCGGAGGCCAAGGTGCGGGCGCTCGCGCGCTGTGACGACTACCTCGCGCGGCCGTTCGTCTACGAGGAGCTCGTCGCTCGCATCCATGCGCTGCTGCGGCGCTGTCCGCCGCGGCGGGAGCTGCTCGACCTCGGCGAGCTCGTCGTCGACCGCGCTGCCAGGCGCGTGCTCGCTCGCGGCCGGGAAGTCGTTCTGTCGCAGAAGGAGTACGCCTTGCTCGTGAAGCTCGCGTCGGATCCCGACCGGGTCTTCACGCGCGAGCACTTGCTCCGCGACGTGTGGGGCTATCCGGGGTTCGCGCCCACGCGGACGGTTGAGTCGCACGCCTCGCGTATCCGCTGCAAGCTCGCCGCCGCCGGCGTCGACGACTGGGTCGCGAACGTGTGGGGCGTGGGGTACAAGTTGCGGCCGAGTCCACTCGCTTGAATCCGTCCGACCGACGCGCGAGGATCTGCATATGCACCTCCTCGCACTCCACTTCAACGCGAAGGACACGCTCCGGGTCGAAGAGGTCGCCGGTGCGCTCGCGGCGTTGGCGGGCGTCCTCCTCTTCTTCGGCGCCGTGACGCCGCTCGCACGCAGGACGGGCCAGATCTTCGGTGGGCTCGCGCTCGCAGCGGCCGGCGTGCTGTTCGTGCTTGCCGTCCGCTTCGGCGTCCGCCCCTAGAGGATCGCGCCCTCGAGCCGGAGCAGGTGCTCCTTGCGGTCGAGCCCGCCGCCGTAACCGGTGAGGCTGCCCGAGGCGCCGATCACGCGGTGGCAGGGGAGCACGATCGGGATCGGGTTGCGGTTCATCACCGTGCCGACGGCGCGAGCGGCGCGCGGGTTGCCCGTGAGCGCGGCCAGCGTCCCGTAGGTCGTCGTCGTTCCGTACTCGACGCGCGCAAGCTCGGCGAGCACCTGCCGGTAGAAGTCCGGGATGCCGCGCACGTCGGGCTCGACGTCGAAGTGGCGCCGCTTGCCCTCGAAATACTCGTCGAGCTCGCGTCGCACGCGGTCGACCGGCTTCGACGCGCGAAGCACGCGCGGCCCGAAGACCCTCGCAAGCAGCTCGAGATGATGCTCCGGCTCGGGATCGAAGCTGATCCGGCAGACGCCGCGATCCGTGACGCCGACCAGCAGCGTGCCGACTGGGGTGTCCGGCAGGAGGTCGTAGGCGACGTCGAGCAGCTCCGCCGCAGCAGCAGCTGCGCGAAAGCGCTCATCGAGGGAGGGGGAAACGGTCACCGGTGCTCCTTTCGCAGCCGGCGGACGCCGGCGGATGCCGCCTGGCGGGCCGCCGACTCGGTCGAGCCGAGCGCAGCGCCGATCTCGGCGTAGTCCAGGTCGTAGCCGTAGCGCAGCACCACCGCCGCCCGTTCCTTGGGAGGCAGGTCGTCGGTCAACGGCGCGAGATCCTCGAATGCCGGCAGGCCGTCCTCGACCGCGAGCTCCGGTAGCTCACCTGCCGGCTTTCGCCGACGTGCGTCGTCGACGACGATCCGACTCGCGATCGTGAAGACCCAGGCGCGCAGATGCTCGCCGTCCTCGAGGCGCGGGTAGGCCCGGAGGGCCCGCAGAAAAGTCTCCTGGAACGCATCCTCGGCCGACTGGCGGCCGAGGCGCCGGCCGAGAAACCGGTAGACCTCGTCGCGGTGGGCCTCGTAGAAGGTCTCGAAGGGCGGGATCATCTCCACCTGAAACGTACTCCGGCGCGAAGATGTGAGATGTGAACCTCGCCGTCGTCGGTCATGTGGAGTGGGTGCAGTTCGCACGGGTCGAGCGCTACCCGCAGCCGGGCGAGATCGTCCACGCCGAGGAGGTGTGGGAGGAGCCTGCGGGCGGGGGAGCGGTCGCCGCGGTCCAGCTCGTGAATCTGAACGGCTCGGTGCATTTCTTCACCGCCCTCGGCGACGACGAGCTCGGCCGGCAGGCGCACGAGCAGCTCGAGGCGCGGGGCGTCACCGTCCACTCGGCGGCGATCGGGGAGCCGCAGCGGCGCGCGTTCACGCACGTCGACGAGAACGGGGAGCGCACGATCACCGTCCTCGGCCGCAAGCTCGTTCCCTCCGGCGAGGACGGCTTGCTGCCGTGGGAGGAGCTCGCGCGCTGCGACGCCGTCTACTTCGTCAGCGGCGACGTGCCCGCGGTGCGCGCTGCACGCCGTGCCCGGGTGCTCGTCGCGACTGCCCGCGAGCTGGCGACCCTCCGGCGCGCCCAGGAGGAGCTCGACGTCCTCGTCGGCAGCGGCGACGACGCAGGCGAGCGGTCCGACCACGGCGATCTCGATCCGCCGCCGCGGTTCGTCGTCACGACCTCGGGATCGCTCGGCGGCTGGGTGCGGCCGGGCGGCCCGTTTCGCGCCGTGCCGCCGCCGGGCCCGGTTCACGACGCCTACGGCTGCGGCGACTGCTTCGCCGCCGGGCTCACGTACGCGCTCGGCGAGGGACGTCCGATGGAGGAGGCCGTCGCCCTCGCTGCCCGCTGCGGCGCGGCCGTCCTGAGCGGCCGTGGCCCCTACGGGGGCCAGCTCGCGTCCGGGCCACCGGGTCTCGATCCCGTCGGCTGACTCCGGTCGTGCCGCGTTCCAGGTGGACAAGTGGGTAATTGTGGTTTATCGTGGGGCAAAGTGGTAGATACGGAACCTAGCCCACGATGCTTCTCGGCGAGTACGAACACACGATCGACGACAAGAACCGGCTCACCCTGCCGGCCCGTTTCCGGCACGTCTTCGGGGACGGGATCGTCGTGACCCGCGGCATGGACGGCTGCCTCCACGCTTACACGCGCGGCGACTGGGAGGCGCTCGTCCACGGCCGCCTCGCGACGCTCGACCCGCTGAGCAAGGAGGGGCGCCGGATGCAGCGATTCTTCTTCTCCGCCGCGACGGAGGCGGAACTCGACAAGCAGGGCCGGGTCGGCATTCCGGGCGCGCTGCTCGAGCACGCGAAGCTCGGCCGCGACGTCGTCGTCGCCGGAGTTCACGACCACCTCGAGATCTGGGATCGCGCTGCCTGGCGCCGCGAGCTCGCCGAGGTCGAAGGGAGTGCAGAAGATGTTGCCGAACGTCTTGCAGCCCAGCGCGACTGATCACGTCCCCGTCCTCGCGAACGAGGTGCGCGAGTCCCTCGGCGTGCAGCCCGGTGCGACCGTCGTGGACGGGACCTTCGGTGCGGGCGGCCACGCGACGATCCTCGCCGCGGAGCTTCGGGGCCGCGGCAAGCTGATCGCGATCGATCGCGATCCGACTGCGCGGACGTACTTCGAGCGCTTCGAGAAGCGCTCCGGCGTGCCGGCGCGCCTCCTGGGTGGCGACTTCGGCGTCGTCCTGCCGCAGCTCGCCGGAAACGGCGTTCGGGCAGACGCGATCTTGCTCGACCTCGGGGTGTCCTCGATGCAGCTCGACCGTCCCGAGCGCGGCTTCTCCTACTCGGTCGACGCGCCGCTCGACATGCGCATGGACACCTCGCAGGACCTGACCGCGGCCGAGATCGTCAACGAATGGCCCGAGCACGAGCTCGTGACGATCTTCCGGCGCTACGGGGAAGAGCGGTACTCGAAGCAGATCGCGCGGGCGATCGTCCGCCGCCGAAAGGAGCAGCCGTTCGAGCGGACGGGCGAGCTCGTGGACACGATCAAGAGCTCGATCCCTGCGCCCGCACGGTTCGGTGAAGGGCATCCTGCGAAGCGCGTCTTCCAGGCGCTGCGGATCGCTGTGAACGACGAGCTCGGCTCGCTCGCCGCGGCCCTGCCGGCGGCGCTCGAGATGCTGCGTCCTGGAGGACGGCTGGCGGTGATCTCGTTCCACTCGCTCGAGGACCGGATCGTCAAGCAATTCCTGCGCGAGAAGGAGCGCGGCTGCACGTGCCCGCCGGATTTCCCGGTCTGTGTATGCGGCCACGAGCCGGAGTTGCGTGCGATCGAGCGCCGCCCGATCAAAGCGGGCGCGGTCGAGCTCGCGGCCAACCCGCGGTCGGCGTCGGCGCGTCTCCGGGCGGCGGTGAAGGCGTAGTGGCCGCGGTCGACTGGTTCGCGCCCGAGGTTGCGGCGCCGCCGATCCGCAGGGCGCCTCGGCCGCGCGCGGCGACCGTTCCCCGCCGTCGCGCGCAGGGGCGGCGCCTCCGGGGCGGGATCTTCTGGATCTCGGCGTTCGCGCTGCTGCTCGTCGGAGTGGTCGCGCTCAACGTCGCGGTGCTGCGGACGAACATGGCGGTCCAGAACCTCAACCAGCAACAGCTCGAGCTTCAGGCGCAAAACGCCACTCTCGCGTCCCAGGTCTCGAGTGCCGGCTCGTCGCTTCGGATCGAGCAGGTCGCACGCCGGCTCGGTCTCACGCCGGCTCAGGCCTTGGACACGAGCTATCTCGACGTCGCGAGGAAGTAGGCCCGTGGCCCGGGTCGTCAACTCGCGGATCCGGCTCCTGCTCCTCTGCATCCTGCTCGCCTTCGGCGGGCTGCTCGCGCGCGCGGCGTGGATCGCGACCGTCCGAGCCCAGTCGCTCTCGCAGATGGCGCAGGTGCAGACGAAGGCCACCGTCGTCCTGCCGGCGGGCCGCGGCACGATCTTCGACAGCATGGGTGCCCCGCTCGCGCTCGGCGAGCAGGCGACGACGGTGTTCGCCGACCCGCGTCAGGTGCGCCGCCCGCTCGCCGAGTCGCGCGTTGCGGCACGCATCCTCGGCCTGAAGGCGCGCAAGCTCTATCCGCTGCTCGCGGACCGGTCGCGCGCGTTCGTCTACGTGCTGCGCAAGGCCGACCCGTTGATCGCCGCGAAGCTCGCCCGCAGGAAGCTCACAGGCTTCGGGTTCTACGGCGAGGAGCAACGCCGCTACCCGCAGCGCTCCGTCGCAGCGCAGGTGCTCGGCTACGCCGGGGTCGACAACAAGGGTCTCACGGGCCTCGAGTTTCTGCTCGACTCGCGTCTGCGCGGCACCGACGGCTCGCAAGTGGTGGTGCGCGACCCCTTCGGGCGTCCGATCAAGATCGACAAGGTCACGCCGGCGCGCCCGGGCAAGTCCGTGTTCCTCACGCTCGACCAGAAGATCCAGGCGAACGCGGAGCAGGTGCTGCGCCAGACTGTGACGTTGTGGCGTGCGAAGAGCGCCACCGCGATCGTGCTCGACCCGAGGACGGGGGCCGTCCTCGCGATGGCGGACGCGCCGTCCTACGACGCGAACACGTTCCCGAAGGCTCCCGTACGCCGGCAGCGAAACAACGCGGTGAGCGACGCGTTCGAGCCGGGTTCCGTCTTCAAGGTCGTGACGGTTGCCGGCGCTCTTTCCGAAGGGCTCGTGACGCCGAAGACGTCGTTCACGTTGCCGTACTCGATCCAGGTCGCCGACCGGCGCATCCACGATGCCGAGCCGCGCGGTACGGAGACGATGACGGTCTCACAGATCCTCCAGCGCTCGTCGAACGTCGGCACCGTGACGATCGCGCGGAAGCTGCTCGGTGAGAGGCGGTTGAAGAAGTGGATCAGGCAGTTCGGCTTCGGACAGCCGACGGGGATCGACTTCCCGGGCGAGAACCAGGGACTGCTTCCGTCGTACTGGTCGGGCTCGACGATCGGGAACGTGCCGATCGGCCAGGGCATCGCCGTGACGGCCATTCAGCTCGCGTCGGTGTACGCGGCGATCGCGAACAAGGGCGTGTGGGAACAGCCGCATCTCGTCGACCACGTGCAGGGTGAGAAGCCGCCGGCGCCGAAGACGCGCCGCATCCTCTCGCCCGCCGTCAACCGCACGCTGCTCCAGATGCTGAAGGGCGTCGTCTCCGACGTCGGCACGGCGGCGGGGGCGGAGATCCGCGGCTACTCCGTCGCCGGTAAGACGGGCACCGCGCAAAAGCCCGGCCCGCATGGCTACGAGGCGGGCAAGTACGTCGCGACGTTCGTCGGCATGGTGCCCGCGAGCAACCCGCGGCTCGTCGTGCTCGTGAGCGTCGACGAGCCGACGAGGGCGATCTTTGGCGGGATCGTCGCCGCACCGGCTTTCGCGCAGATCGCCGCCTTCGATCTCCAGTACCTCGAAGTGCCACCGGATCTCGCGGTCCGTTAGCGGCGCCATCTACACTCGCCGGGCGATGATGGATCTGGAGCGCCTCGTCGCCGCGCTCGGTGCGGTGGAGGTGGTGGGACGCGCTCCGGTCGAGGTGCGCGCCCTCGCCTACGACACACGGGACGTCGTCCCAGGCTCGCTCTTCTTCTGTGTGCCCGGCGCTCGTGCCGACGGTCACGATTTCGCCGCGCAGGCGGTGGCGGCGGGCGCGGTCGCGGTCGTCGTCGAGCGGCCGCTCGACGTTTCGGTGCCGCAGTTCGTCGTGCCCGACGCGCGGGCCGCGATGTCACCGGCCGCGGACGACTTCTTCGGTCGCCCGACGGACGAGCTTCAGGTCGTCGGCGTCACCGGGACGACCGGGAAGACGACAACCGCGTTCCTCCTCTATGCGATTCTCGCTGCCGCCGGGAGGCGGCCCGGCCTCGTGGGCACGATCGAGGCGCGCGTCGGCGGCGAGCGGCGCGGCGTGAAGCACACGACGCCGGAGGCGATCGACCTTCAGCGCCTGTTCCGCGAGATGCTCGACGCGGGCGACCGCTCCGTCGCGATGGAGGCCTCCTCGCACGCCTCGGCGCTGCACCGCCTCGACCGCGTGCGCTTCGCGGTGCTCGTGTTCACGAATCTCAGCCACGAGCATCTCGACTTCCATTCGGACATGGAGGACTACTTCCAGGCGAAGCGCCGGCTGTTCGTGGAGGGACGTCCGCCGGCCGCGGTGAACACCGGCGACGAGTACGGACGCCGCCTCGCCTCGGAGCTGCCGGACGCGCTGACCTTCGGTTTCGGTGACGGCGTCGAGATCGGGCCCGAAGCCCTTGCGGGCGTCGACCTGAAGCTACGCGGGCGCTTCAACGCCGAGAACGCCCTCGGTGCGCTCGCGGCGGCGCGTCTGCTCGGGATCGACGACGAGGCGGTCAGGCGAGGCCTCGAGTCCGTGCGGGGCGTCCCCGGCCGCTTCGAGGCGATCGACGAGGGTCAGCCCTTCGAGGTGATCGTCGACTACGCGCACAAGCCACTCGCGCTCGAGGCGCTGTTGCACACCGCGCGCGAGCTGACGTCCGGCCGCGTGATCTGCGTGTTCGGCTGTGGTGGCGACCGTGACCGCGAGAAGCGTCCGCAGATGGGGCGAATCGCCACCGAGCTGGCCGACTCGGTGATCGTCACGAACGACAACCCGCGCAGCGAGGAGCCACAGTCGGTCATCGACGCGATCGTCGCCGGCGCAGCAGGCGATGTCGAGGTGGAGCCGGACCGGGCGAAGGCGATCAAGCGCGCGATCGAGCTCGCGCGCGACGGCGACATCGTTGTGATCGCATGGAAAGGAGCGGAGCAGGGGCAGGAGTTCGCCGACCGCACGGTGCCGTTCGACGACCGTGAGGCGGCGCGCGAGGCGCTGCGGACCCTGGGAGCGCGCACCTGATCCCGCTGCCGCTCGACGCGATCCGCGGGCTCGGCCGGCTCGAGGGCGTCGCCCGCGAGGTGACCGGCGTGCAGATCGACTCGCGCCGTGTCTCGTCCGGCGATCTCTTCGTGGCGGTCGCCGGCGGTGCCGCGTTCCTCGAAGACGCGCGGGCGCGCGGCGCGGCGGCGACGCTCGTTCCCGTCGACGCCTTCGCCGCGCTGGCCGCGCTCGGGAGGGCTGTTCGCGAGCTAAGCGAAGCCCGTGTGGTCGCGATCACCGGCTCGATCGGCAAGACCTCGACGAAGGACATCCTCGCCGCGCTGTTGCGGCCGCACGTCCGGCTCGTGGCCGCCGAGGACGGATTCAACAACGAGATCGGACTGCCGCTGACGCTCTGCCGCATCGAGCCCGACACAGAGGTGGTCGTCACCGAGATGGGGATGCGCGGCGCCGGGCAGATCCGGGAACTTGCGGAGATCGCGCGCCCCGGCATCGGTGTCATCACCGCGATCGCGCCGGTGCACCTCGAGCTGCTCGGCAGCATCGAGAACATCGCGCGGGCCAAGGCCGAGCTGCTCGAGGCCCTGCCGCCCGACGGTGTGGCGATCATTCCCGCGGGCGCTCCGGAGCTCGAGCCATTCGTTCCGGCAGGCCTGACCGTGATTCGATTCGAGCCGGCGGAGGTCGAGGTGGAGGGTGGACACGCGCACGTACGCCACGCGGGGCGGGAGGTCGTCTTCTCCTTCGCGGCCCGCCACCAGGCGGCGAACGCCGCCGCGGCGCTCGCGACGCTCGAGGTGCTCGGCCTCCCGCTCCCGGTCGGTGTCGTGGACGTATCGTTCTCGCGCTGGCGGTCGGAGGAGAGCGGGCTCCCGGGCGGCGGCCTCTTGATCAACGACGCCTGGAACGCGAATCCGGTCGCGATGCGCGCCGCGCTTGGTCATCTCCGCGACCGCGCGCAGGGCCGGCGGACGGTGGCGGTCCTCGGCGAGATGGCGGAGCTCGGCGGCGACGCGACGCGCTTCCACGCCGAAGTCGGACGCGATGCCGAGACGATCGACGTCGTGATCGGCGTCGGCAGGCTCGCGCGCGACTACGGGCCCGACGAGTGGGTGGCGACGGCGGTCGAGGCGATCGCGCTCGTCCGCGAACTCGTCCAGCCGGGTGATGCGGTCCTCGTAAAGGGCTCGCGCTCGGTCGGGCTCGAGATCGTGGCCGACGCGCTCACGGGAGTCGCAGCGCGATGACTCGAGTCCTGATCGCCGCGCTCGTCGCGCTCATCGTCTCGATCCTCATCGGGCCGCGGTTCATCGCGTTCCTGCGCAAGAACGAGTTCGGCCAGCACATCCGCGAGGATGGGCCCGAGCACCATTCGTCCAAGTCCGGCACGCCGACGATGGGCGGGTTGATGATCCTCTTCGCGGCGACGGTCGCGTTCCTGCCGGTGAGCCACTACACGCTCCAGGGCCTCACCGTGCTCTTCGCGACGCTCGCGTGCGGCGCGATCGGCTTCCTGGACGACTTCATCAAGCTCACGCACCGGCGCTCGCTGGGACTCTCCGGCCGCTGGAAGATGGCGATGCTGCTGGTGGTCGCGGTGATCGTGAGTATCGTCGCCGACCACCTGCAGATCGAGCACCGGGTCTTCGTTCCGATCCTGAACGTCGACCTGCCGCTCTCCTTCGTCTGGTACGCCTTCGTCTTCCTGATCATCGCCGGCACGGCGAACGGGACGAATCTGGCCGACGGCGTCGACGGCCTCGCAGCGGGAACGGCGATCATCGGGATCTTCACGTTCACCGCGATCAACGTTGTCTCGTTCGTCCGCTCGTCGGCCGACCCCGCGCACCGCAACCTCACCGACCTCGATCTCGCGATCATCGGCGCCGCGCTCGTGGGAGCTGCGATCGGCTTCCTCTGGTACAACGCGTTTCCCGCCGAGGTGTTCATGGGCGACACCGGGTCGATGGCGTTCGGCGGTGCGCTCGCGAGCATGGCGATCATGACGCGGCGTCACACCGAGCTGCTGCTGCTCTTGATCGGCGGCATCTTCGTGATCGAGGCGCTGTCCGTGATGATCCAGGTGTTCGCCTTCAAGTACCTCGGCCGGCGCGTCTTCCTGATGACGCCTATCCACCATCACTTCGAGATGAAGGCGTGGTCGGAGACGAAGATCATGGTGCGCTTCTGGATCGTCGCCGGGATCCTCTGCGCAGCCGGCTTCGCGCTCTACTACCGCTACTACTTCGGCCAGCGATGAGCGGCTGGGCCGACTGGCTCGTCGCGAAGGGCCAGGCCGACGAGGAGATGGTGGCGCAGGCCGAGCGCGTGCTCGAAGCGGCGGCGCTGCAACCGGGTGACACCGTGCTCGACGTCGGCGCCGGACTCGGCCTGCTCACGCTGGCCGCGCACGAGCGAATCGGCGACGGTTGGGTGATCGCCGTCGACCCGTCGGTCGGTGCGCTCGAGGAGCTGCTCCGGCTCGCCGCGGAGGCCGGCGCGAGCGGGATCATGTACCTCGTCGGCGATGTCGAGGTGCTCCCGCTCCCCGACGCCGCCGTCGACGCCGTGGTGCTCCGCTCCGTACTCGTGCACGTCGCCGACACGGGAAACGCCGTGCGGGAGCTGGCGAGAGTGCTGCGTCCGGACGGGAGGCTGTCGCTCCGCGAGCCGCTCAACCGGGGCGGCACGTATCTCTCGACCACCGTCGACTGGTCGCCGCTCGGCGAGCTTGGAGAGCGCGTGCAAGAGCTCTGGACCAAGGCGGCCGCCGCCGATCCACTGATGCGGCTCGACGCTGCCGAGCTCGCCCGGCAGCTCGAAGCCTCGGGCTTCAGCGCCGTCGAGGCCGCGGTCGAGGACCCGGGTGAGGAGTGGCTCGTCACCCAGGCGTCCGTGGCCGTCCGCCTCGACGCGACCGCAGGCCCGGATCGCCCGTCGCTCCGCGAGCGGTGGCAGGAGGCGTTCGGGCCGGCCGACTCGGCGACGCTCGTCGCGCACCTGGAGAGCCTCGCCGGCACGACGATTCACTTTCGCCGCCCGCAGCTCTTCCTCAGCGCCCGCCGCGCCTGAGGAAGTCGCCCTTCCGCCACGAACTCGGCAAGGACGTGCCACACATCCGCCGGTACCGTGATTGCAGGGGCCCTCACGCTCCCCCTGGGGGGAGGCGTGTCTCGTGACTGGGACAGGTCCGGGCGAGACGCCCGACTGGCTGCCGCGCCGGGCCCTCGTGGTCGGGCTCGGGCGTTCGGGACGGGCGGCGGCGCTCGCGCTCGCACGACGGGGGGTGGTCGTGCTCGCGGCCGACCGGTCGCCCGGCGCGGATCCGGGAAGGCTCGCCGCGGCGGGCGTCGAAGTCCGTTTCGGATCGGAGGAGGAGTCCCTGCTGGACGGTGTCGAGCTCGTCGTGAAGAGCCCCGGGGTGCCGGCCGAGTCGCCGCTCGCCGCAGCCGCGCGTGCCCGCGCGATCCCGATCTGGAGCGAGGTCGAGCTCGGCTACCGGCTGCTTCCGGGCAACCCGCTGATCGGGGTCACCGGCACGAACGGAAAGACGACGACGACCGAGCTGCTCGGCGCGATCCTCCGCGCCGACGGGCGGCAGGTGGAGGTGGCCGGCAACGTCGGCCGCGCGCTCACCGACGTCGCCGAGCAGATCGAGCCGGGCACGTCCGTCGTGTGCGAGCTCTCGAGCTTCCAGCTCGAGGACGTGCACGCCTTTACGTGCGATGTCGCCGTGCTCCTCAATCTCGAGCCCGACCACCTCGACCGGCACGGGACCTTCGAGGCGTACCGCGACGCGAAGCTGCGCATCTTCGAGCGCGCGCGCGCCAAGGTCGTGCCGCGCGGTTTGGGCCTCGACGGGATCGAGTTCGCCGCCGACGACCCGCTGCCCGCGGAGCCTCGCATCCCGGGCACGCACAACCGCGAGAACGCGGCGGCGGCGACCGTGGCCGCGCGCGCCGCGGGCGTGGGGGATGAGGCGATCGCCGAGGCGCTGCGCACGTTCGCAGGCGTGCCACACCGGCTCGAGCTCGTCCGCGAGCTGCGGGGCGTCCGTTACATCAACGACTCGAAGGCGACGAACACAGCGGCGGCGCGGCGCGGCGTCGCCGCCTACCGGGAGCCGCTGCGGCTGATCCTCGGCGGCTCGCTCAAGGGCGAGGACTTCGGCCCGTTCGCACGCGGCCTGCCCGCGAACGTCCGCTCGATCTATCTGATCGGCGAGGCGGCGGACGAGCTCGCCGCGGCGCTCGACGCCGCGGGACGACCGTACGCGCGCGACGGCGACCTCACCCGAGCGCTCGCGCACGCGAGCGCCGACGCCGAGCCGGGCGACATCGTCCTGCTCTCGCCGGCGGCGGCCAGCTACGACCAGTTCGACGACTTCGAGCAGCGCGGCAACACGTTCCGCAAGCTCGTGGAGCACCTCCCGTGAGCCCGCGGCGAAAGCAGCGCTCGCTCGAATGGCAGCTGCTCGTGCTCGTCCCGCTTGCGTTGACCGCCTTCGGGCTCGTGATGGTCTACAGCGCGACCTCCGCGCCGGCCGCGCTCGGCAACGGGAACCCGATCGGCTTCCTGGAGCGGCAGGGCGTGTACGCGTTCATCGGCATCGGCTTGCTGATCGCCGCTGCGCGCACCGACTTCCGGAAGTTGCGCGCGCTCGCGCCCGGTCTCGTGCTCACCGCGCTCGTGCTGTGCGTCGCCGTCCTCGGCGTCGGCGCGCGCATCAACGGGGCGCGGCGGTGGATCAGCCTCGGCCCGGCCGCGTTCCAGCCGTCGGAGCTAGCGAAGCTCGCCCTCGTGGTCTGGTGCGCCGCCTACCTCGCCCGTAAGCCGCCGCCGCGCACGCTCAAGGAGCTCGTACGCCCGGTTGGCCTCCTCGTCGGCCTCTTCTGCTTGCTGATCCTCGTCGAGCCGGACCTCGGCACCGTGATAACGATCGTCGTGATGGTCGGCGCGATGCTGCTCGTCGCCGGCACGCCGCTGCCGACACTCGCGACCGCGTACGGCATCGTCTTCGGCCTCGCCGCAATCGCGGCCTGGGTCTCCCCCTACCGCCGCGCCCGGCTGCTCGTCTTCCTCGACCCGTGGAAGGACCCGATGAACGACGGCCTCCAGAACGTGCAGGCGCTGATCAGCCTCGGGTCGGGAGGCGTGTTCGGCCGGGGGCTCGGCCAGGGCGTCCTCAAGAACCACTACCTGCCCGAGGCGCACACCGACATGATCTCGGCGGTGATCGGGGAGGAGCTCGGCCTCGTCGGCCTCGCACTGCTCGTCGCGGCCTACTGTGCGCTCGCCTACGCGGGACTGCGGCTCGCCATCTCCTGCAAGGACGCCTTCGGCAAGCGGCTCGCGGCCGGAATCACGGCGCTCCTCTGCGGCCAGGCGACGATCAACCTCGCGGCCGTCCTCGGGCTCGTACCGCTCACCGGAATCCCGCTCCCCTTCGTCTCCTACGGCGGCTCGAGCCTCGTCATCGCCCTCCTGTCGGTGGGAATCCTCCTTAACATCGCCCGTGGTCATGAAGGAGCACAGACAGCTGCGGTGCCTGATCGCGGCCGGCGGCACGATGGGGCACGTCGCTCCGGCGCTGGCCGTGGCCGAGTCGCTCCGCGCGCGCGGCGTGGAGGTGACGTTCGCCGGGTCGCCGGATCGCGTCGAGGCACGGCTCGTTCCTGAGCACGGCTACGCCTTCGACGCGTTCCGGGTCGAGGGCTTCCCCCGCCGCCCCGGAGCGAGGCTTGTGCGCGCCCTCGGGCTCGCCGCGGCGGCGCCCGTGGCGTGCGCTCGGATCCTGCGCCGGCGCAACCCCGACGTCGTGCTCGGCGGCGGGGGCTTCGTCGCCGGCCCGATGGTGCTCGCGGCCTGGCTCAGGCGCACGCCGGCGGCGCTGACGGAGGCCGACGCACATCTCGGCCTCGCGAACCGGCTCGCCGCGCCCCTCGTCCAGCGCCTCTTTCTCGCCTACGCGATCCCGGGCGTGAACGGCAAGGCGCGCGTCGTCGGGCGCCCGATTCCGTCGGCCTCGCGCGCCCCGGCGCGCGACGAGGCGCGACGCGCGCTCGGGCTTCCGCTCGAAGGGCCGCTCGTCGTCGTGTTCGGCGGCAGCCAGGGCGCGAGGACGCTGAACGAGACCGCGGTCGCCGCATGGGGTGAGTCGGGACCCGCCGTCCTGCATCTCACCGGCGAGCGCGACCACGACGAGCTACGGCCCCGCGTGTCCCGGCCGGGGTACCGGCTGCTTCCGTTCGTCGAGGACTTCGGCGCCGTGCTCGGCGCGGCCGACGTCATCGTCTCGCGCGCCGGCGGCTCGGTGTGGGAGATCGCGGCGGCAGGGAGGCCGGCAATCCTCGTTCCCTACCCCCACGCGACCGCCGACCACCAGCGGCGCAATGCCGAGTACTTCGCCCGTGCCGGCGGTGCCCTGATCGTCGACGACGAGGAGGCGCCCGCCGCGGTGCCCCGGCTCGTCGACGAGCTCCTCTCCGACCCGGAACGAATGCGCGCGATGGCGGCTGCCATGCGGAGCGCAGCCAAGCCGAATGCCGCCGACACGATCGCCGATGAGCTCGTCGCCCTCGCAACCACTCGCCGGTAGACGTCTCTGGATCGCCGGGATCGGCGGCGCCGGCATGAGCGCGTACGCACTCCTCGCGCACGCATGGGGCGCCGAGGTCGCGGGCTGGGACCGGGTCGAGACGCCGTACCTCGCGCACCTCGAGGGCATCGACGTCACGATCGCGCCGGAGTCGCCGCCTCCGCCCGACGGCTGGGACGTCTACGTCTCGACGGCGTTCGCGGGACGCGTCGAGGGGCGGCCACGCGCCGACCTGCTCGCGGAGCTCGTCTCGCTATGACGCTCGATCGTCGTCGCGGGGGCGCACGGCAAGACGACGACGAGCGGGATGATCGCGTTCTGCCTCGACCGCCTCGGCCTCGACCCCGCGTTCCTGATCGGCGGTGAGATCCCTCAGCTCGGCGGCAACGCACGCGCCGGCGAGGGCTGGCTCGTGGTGGAGGGAGACGAGTCGGACCGCTCGGTCGCCGCGCTTCGCCCGGAGGTCGCCATCCTGCTCAACGTCGACCTCGACCACCACGCGACGTTCGGCACGCGTGCGGAGGTCGCAGAGCTCTTCGAGGAATGGCTTGCTCACGTACCGCACGTCGTACGCGCGGAGGAGCTCGACCCGGTGGACCTCGAGCTCGCGATTCCCGGCGAGCACAACCGGCGGAACGCGGCGGCTGCGCTCGCCGCGCTCGAGCTCGCCGGCGTCCCAAGGGCCGACGCAGCACGCGTGATCGGCGGGTTCAGCGGCGCGGGACGCCGGCTCGAGCCGCGGGGCGAGGCCGGCAAGGTGTCCGTGCTCGACAGCTACGCACACCATCCGGCCGAGCTCGCTGCCGACATCGCCGCCGTTCGCGACGGCGGCCGTGTGCTCGTGCTCTTCCAGCCGCACCTCTACTCGCGCACCCTCCACCTCGCCCACGACTTCGCGGTCGCGCTCGCGGCGGCGGACGCAGTTTGCGTCACGGAGATCTACCCCGCGCGCGAGGCGCCGCTGCCGGGGGTGAGCGGACGGTTGATCGTCGACGAGCTCGCGCGGGTGCGCCCGGGGATGTGCATCGGTTGGATGCCGAACCTCGACGACGGCGCGCTTCTCGTCGCGTCGTGGGCCCGGGTGGGGGACACGGTGCTCATCCTCGGCGCCGGTGACGTGGACAGCGTCGCGCCAATGCTGCTCGAGGCGCTCGCGTGAACCTCGAGGAAGGCGTCGAGCTCTCGCGGTTCACGACGCTCGGTACCGGCGGGCCGGCGCGCGCATTCGCGCGGCCGGGATCCGTCGAGGAGGTCGAGGAGCTCCTGCGCTGGGCCGCCGAGCGGGAGCTGGCAGTCGCGACAATCGGGCTCGGCTCGAACCTCCTCGTCGCCGACGAGGGCGTCGACGCGCTCGTCCTCAAGCTCGGCGGCGCACTCGCGACGGTCGCCGTCGAGGGAGGGCAGCTACTAGCTGTGGGCGGCGGCGCGCCGAACGCGGTCGCGCTCCACCGTGCGCGGGCTGCGGGCCTCGGCGGCTTCGAGTTCGCCTGCGCCATCCCGGGCACGATCGGCGGCGGCATCTGGATGAACGGCGGCGCCTACGGCGGCGACTTTTCCCAGGTGCTCGAGCGCGCGCTCGTCGCGACCGGGGAGGGAACGAGCTGGCTGACGCCGGCGGAGCTCGGCCTCTCCTACCGCCACTCCGACCTCCGCCACGGGCAGGTGGTCGTCCGGGCCGAGCTGCGGCTGCACCCGCGCGCCCCGGATGAGATCAAGGCGCTGGTCCGGGAGCTGAACGCTCGTCGGAAGGCCGCCCAGCCCACGAACCGGCGCACCTTCGGCAGCGTCTTCGAGAACCCGGACCACGAGCTGACGGCCGGCCGGATGCTCGACGCCTGCGGGCTGAAGGGGCATCGCAGCGGCGGCGCCCAGATCTCGCCCAAGCACGCGAACTTCATCGAGAACGCCGGCGCAGCGCGAACCGAGGACGCCGTCGCGCTGATGACGGAGGCGCGTCGACGGGCGCACGAGGCCTACGGTGTCGAGCTCCGACACGAGGTCGAGTTCGTCGGACCGCTCGAGCTGCCCCTGCTCGGGTAGGAGCGCAACCTCCCGCGGCGAAGCTTGGCCCGTGGCAGGCCAGCGTCGCCGCACGCAGGCTCGGCCGCCGCGTCCCCGTGCGGCGGTCCTGGCGCAGCCGTGGCCGAAGGTGGGCCGGCTGCCGGGCGCGGGCCTCGCGCGCTCTGCCCCCTCCCGGCGCTCCCTCCTCGTCGGCGTCGGGCTCGTCGCGATCGCCGCCTGCGCCTACGCCGCCGTGCGCGAGACCTCCACCTTTGCGATCGGTCGCGTGGAGGTCGCCGGAGCGCCCGCCGAGACCCGCGGGCAGGTGCAGCGGGCGCTCGCGCCGCTCAGGGGCACGAGCCTCCTCGCCCTCGACGGCGGCGCGCTCGCGCGCCGCGTCGAGGCCCTGCCCACGATCGTCTCCGTCGGGTACGACCGCGCGTTCCCGCACACCCTACGGGTCTCCGTCGTGCCGGAGCGGGCCGTGGCCGTCCTCCATCGCGGCAAGGAGACCTGGCTCGTGTCGGCGAGGGGCCGCGTCATCTCACGGATTCCGAACCTCACGTACGGCTCGCTCGCGCGCGTCTGGGTGCCACGCGCGACCGCGGTCGAGGCGGGAGCGTTCCTTGCACCGGAGACCGGAGGGACGACCGCCCGGGCGCTCGCGCTCGCGGCGCGCTTTCCGGCGCGGATCGCCGTCGCGTCGCTCGTCCACGACCAGCTCGTCTTCAAGCTCCGCTCCGGAATCGAGCTTCGCCTCGGCGATCCCACCGACGTCCGCCTGAAGCTCGCGATCGTCCGGCACGCGCTCCGGCACCTGCCTCCGGGCTCCGCCTACGTCGACGTCAGCGTGCCCGAACGCCCAGTCGCTGGTCCCACGAACCCTCAACTCTCCAGTTGAGCTTGATGGTATGAAGCGTCGATCTCTGATTGACAGCGAGAATCGGTGTCTCTACCCTGCTGCGCGAACCTCGGTTTTGCGCCCCAATCCTCCACTGAAGGTTCAGGTGTCGGCCTCATGAGCATGCGCGACCAATCTGGCAATTACCTCGCAGTCATCAAGGTCGTCGGCGTCGGCGGCGGCGGCACGAACGCCGTCAACCGGATGGTCGACGCCCGCCTCAGCGGCGTTGAGTTCATCGCCGTCAACACCGACGCGCAGGCGCTCATGATGAGCGACGCCGACATGAAGCTCCACATCGGCTCCGGCGCGACGCGCGGGCTCGGCGCCGGCGCCGACCCGGCCGTCGGCCAGGCCGCGGCGCAGGAGAGCCGTGACGAGTTGAAGGAGGCGCTGAAGGGGGCCGACATGGTCTTCGTCACCGCCGGCGAGGGCGGCGGCACCGGAACCGGCGGCGCGCCCATCGTCGCCGAGCTCGCACGCGAGATCGGGGCCCTCACGGTCGGGGTCGTCACGAAGCCGTTCGTCTTCGAGGGGAGAAAGCGCTCACAGCAGGCCGAGCTCGGCATCGAGAGCCTCCGCGACCGCGTCGACACGCTGATCGTGATCGAGAACGACCGC
>JBGQKY010000015.1:0-25687 GCA_041499745.1 Gaiellaceae bacterium | reverse complement strand
CTCGCGGTGCCACCGCTGCGACGAGCGGGTCGGCGAAGTGATCGACGAGACCCGCCAGCCAGTCGCGCGCGGCGATGCAATCGCTGTCTACGAAGGCAACGAGGTCGGTCGCTCCCACGTCGAGCCCGGCGTTCCGCGCCGCAGCTGCACCCTTGCCCTGCTCGAGCCTGAGGAGGGCCGCGCTGTGCCGGCTGCAGACCGCCGCCGTGGCTCGAGCGTCGCGGGAGCCGTCATCGACGACGACGACGGGGACGCCTGGCCCGAGCGCTTCCAGGCAGCGGTCGAGCATAGGCGCCCGGTCGCGCACGGGCACGACCACCATGACGTTCAGGGTGACGCGACCCCGCGGCGGCCGCGGATGGGCCATGCCGGCGTCGATCATCCGGCGGGCAAGCAGCCGCGCGGACTCGGATTCGCTCCCGCCGTCGCGCAGAGCGGCGAACGCCTGCTGCCCCGCCTCCGTCAGCCGGATCGCGCGCCGCGGGCTCCCGCCGACGAGCAGCCGCCGTTCGGAGTAGCTGCGGAGGGAACGGTCGAAGACGATGTCGAATCCGCGCGGAAGCGGGATCACAGCCCCAGCCCGCCGTCGACTGGGACGGTCGCGCCGGTGATCGCGCCGGTGTCCGGCCGCGCGAGCCAGGCGAGCGCCAGTGCGACCTCCCGCGGCGTGATCAGCCTCCCGAGCGGTTGCAGCATCGAGAACGCCTCGGCCGACTCGAGCCCGTACAGCCGCGCGCTCTCGTCGAGGATCGCGGTGGCCGTCGATCCGGGGCTGACGGCATTGGCCGTCACGCCCGTACCGCGCAGCTCGGCCGCCAGTGCGCGAACGAGGCCGGTGACGCCCGCTTTCGCCGCGCAGTAGGCGGTTAACATCGGCAACCCCCGTGTGGCGGCGACGCTCGCAACGGCGAGGAAGCGTCCAGCGCGCGGCTCGGGCCGGCGCAGCATTGTCGGGATCGCCGCCCGCGCTGCTACGAGGACGGCGAGAAGGTTGACGTCGAGGACTGCCTCCTGCTGCTCCGCCGGCATCTCCCACAAGGGCACCCCGCCCGCGATCACGCCTGCGACAGCGATCATCGCGTCGAGGCCGCCGAAACGCTCCTCGGCGAGCTGGACCGCGCCGGCCATCGCCGAAGCGTCGCACGCATCGGCTACGACGGGGACGACGCGGGCACCGTCACCTGCTCGTTCTACGACCTCGGACAGATCGTGCTCCGTCGCGAGGCGATACGGGAGCCGGGGGTCGTCGGCGCAGCGGTCGACCGCGACCACGGCCCACCCCTCGGCTGCGAGCTCCTCGACCGTCGCGGCGCCGATGCCACGACCGGCGCCCGTGACGACCGCGACTCGCGTCATCTGGCGCCCGCCGGGTCGCCGGCCACTCCGTTCGAGCTGACTGCGCGAACCCCGCGTGCGCGCAATGCCGCCATCAGCTCGGCAATCGGGTCGGTGTTGCCGGCCTCGGCGCGGCCGATCCGCCGGCGCACGCATTTGCGCCGGTCACGGCGGAGCATCGGCGCCGCTCCTCGGCGCCGCACGCGCGGAACGGCCGCGGGTGAAACCGGGTGCCATGACGAGATCTTCGGGGACGAGATCATGGATCGACGCGCGGCCGAGCCCGACCAGGGCTTCGTCGATCCCGCTACCCAGGATCTCGAGGACGTTCCTGACACCGGCTTCCCCGGTGGCGGCCAGTCCCCACAGATAGGCGCGCCCGATCAGAACAGCCCTGGCGCCCAGAGCCAGGGCCTTCACGACGTCGCTCCCGCGGCGGATTCCGCCGTCGAGCAGCACCTCGACCTCGTGACCGACTGCATCGACGATGGCGGGCAGGGCCCGAATCGACGCCGGCGTGCCATCGAGGTTGTTGCCTCCGTGGTTGGAGACCGAGATCGCGTCGGCCCCGATGTCGGCCGCGCGTCTGGCATCGTCGGCGTGCATGACCCCTTTCACGACGAGTGGCCCGCGCCACTCCTCGCGCAGCCATGCCAGGTCAGACCACGTCGGCGGCGACGTTTGCATCCACTCGCCGTAGGCACCGAAGAACGTCGGCGCAGGCCCACCGGGCGGTGCGAGATTGGGCACCGTGAGGTCGGGAAGGCCGCCGTTGCGGATGAAGTCGATGAGCCAGCGCGGACGGAGGATCGCCTGGGGCGCGAGTCCCGCCATTGCCCGCAGGTCGAGTCGCTCGGGAATCGGCGGGCTACCCCAGTCGCGCCGGTGGGAGAACGTCCAGTCCAGGGTGACGATCAAGGCTTTCGCCTGCGCCCTCGCCGCGCGTTCGACGAGGTGCACGATTCGGTCGCGCGTCCCGAGCCAGTAGATCTGGAAGAAGGTCTGCGGGTTTGCCTCCACGACCTGCTCGAGCGGGCTGCCGGCGAACGAGCTCAGCCCGATCGCTGTCCCCACCGCCGCGGCGGCACGGGCGACGGCAACCTCCCCGCCGGGGTTGACCGCCTGGGCGCCGACGGGTGAGACGATCACCGGCAATGAGATCACCTCGCCGAGCACGGTGGTCGCCCGATCACGTGACGCGGGAAGCTCGGTGGCGATCCGCGGCAGGAATCCCAGCTCGCTGAAGGCGTTCACGTTGTCGTCGAGCGTGATCCCCTGCTCCGACCCGGCGAGCAGCGCGTAGTACACCGACTTCGGAAGTCGCCTCTTCGCCCGACGCTGCGCCTCGGCGACCGACTCGAACCACTCGCTCGTACTTGCCATTACTGGGTCAACCCCGAGCGTGGAGATCCGCGAGCGGGTCTTCGTCGCACGTGCGCACCGGCGGTCGGCGGCGTGAATGATCCACCGCCGGCCGCGGGACGTCGGTGCGGCGGCGCCCGGCGAGCAGTGGCTCGCCGTGACCGAGCACGCACTCCGGATCCGGACCGTCGAGCGGCAGCCCGGTGAAGAACTTGGCGGCCATGCAGCCGCCGCGGCAGGTGTCGAAGTGGCCGCATGACGAGCACGCGCCGGAGCTCTGCGGCCGGCGGAGCTCGAGGAAGAGGTCGGATTCCCGCCACACTGTCGTGAACCCGCCCTCGTCCCGCACGTTGCCGGCGAGGAACGCGTCGTGGATCGCGAACGGGCACGCGTACACGTCCCCGACGGGGTCGATCAGGCACACGATGCGCCCGGCTCCGCAGAGGTTGAGCCCTGGAAGTGCCTCGCCGTACGCAGACAGATGGAAGAACGAGTCCCCGGTGAGGACGGCCTCGCCCTGAGCGCGCAGCCACTCGTAGAGCTGGCGCTGCTCGGCCGCGGTCGGGTGCAGCTCGTCCCACACGTCGGCTCCGCGTCCGGACGGGCGCAGGCGCGTCAGCCGCAGCTGTCCGCCGTAGCGGTCGGCCGTCGCCTTGAACGCGTCGAGC
This sequence comes from Gaiellaceae bacterium, assembly GCA_041499745.1. Taxonomy (GTDB): domain Bacteria; phylum Actinomycetota; class Thermoleophilia; order Gaiellales; family Gaiellaceae; genus Palsa-739. Next base: position 22,322 of record JBGQKY010000015.1, on the reverse strand, counting down.
TGGGCGACGTTCCACCGCGTGACGACCACCGAAAGCTTGAAGCCGGCGAAGCCCGCGTCGGCGAGGCGCTCCATCGCCTGCACCGCGACGTCATAGGAGCCGGCGCCGCGAATCGCGTCATTGACCTCGCGGGTGGCGCCGTCGAGTGAGATCTGGACGTCGACGTAGTGGCTCGCTGCGAGTCGGCTTGCCACGGCCGCCGTGATTCGGGAGCCGTTGGTTGAGAACTTGACCCCGACAGCGTGTCCCGTCGCGTAGTCGACGAGCTCCCAGAAGTCGCGACGCACGGTCGGCTCGCCGCCGCCGAAGTTGACGTAGAAGACTTGCATCCGCTGAAGCTCGTCGACGACCCGCTTGCACTCTTCCGTCGAGAGCTCGCGTGGGTCGCGGTGACCCGAGCTCGAGAGGCAATGGATGCAGGCAAGGTTGCATGCGTAGGTGAGCTCCCAGGTGAGGCAGATTGGGGCGTCGAGACCCGACTGAAAGTGCTCGACGAGACGGACGGTCGGTATCACAGTCTCGCTCACCGCGCCTCCCTGTCGGTGATCATGCCCTTCGCCGCAAGGCCGGCCAGCGCCCGCTCGTATGCCGGAAGCTCGTCACCCGTCACACCGGCGGCAAGACAGGCCTCGCGCGCACTCCGCTGGTCGGGGAGCTTCTGCACAACGGCGACCAGCTTGTCCGTTTTCAGGAACGACAGGCGGCGCGTCCCGAAGTGGTACGCCAGCGCGCCAAACGGCTCGCGACGAAGGGCGACCTGGGGAGCGAGCGTCCACGGCCTCTCGGGGTCGAACGCAGCCACGCGGCTCAGTAGACGCCGCACATGCCGTCGATTGAAACGTCTTCGACGAGCAGATCCGTCTCGACGAGCGGCGGCTCTCGCTGTTCCACATCGCCTGCGCCCAATGCCTCGTGCTCGGGGTCGCCTGTCTCGGAGAGCTGCACGGTGCCGGACTGGACGACTGTCGGCTCGATCACGGGACCTCCCTCACTCGAGAACGAGAAGCAGCAAGGAGACTTACGCACGAGCGTTTCACTTTCAAGGCGGCCGGGGGTACGGCCCAGGGCGGGCGAACTCCGGTCGGCTCACGCAGTTGGAGAGGAAGTGCTCGACCATCGGGTGCAGCCGCTTGAGAACTTTGAAGCTCCGGACGAGCGGTCCGGCAGAACTCCGGCCAGGCCGAGCGTGACGCCGTGAATGAGGATGCAAGCGGGGTCGCCCGCGCCCTCGACCTGACGGCCGAGGATCGACCGTCTCGCGAAGCTGCTCCCGTCGGGTGCGCATCGGATCGTGCGATCATGATCGAGAAGTGACTTCACGTCAAGAGCGCGAGTCGCCACTCGCGCAGAAGCGTTGCATACATACGCAGCAGCCTTGACATCACTCCAACCCGAGGCCTACGATCGACGTGAATTCAGCTGAAGGCGGCTGCCTCGGAAGGAGGAGCTTCGTGGAAACCAGGGCGGCGCTACTGCGAGAGGTGCCCGGGAAGTGGGAGGTGCACACGGTCGAGCTGGACGCGCCGCGCGACCACGAAGTCCTGGTGCGCATCGTTGCGACCGGCCTGTGCCACTCAGACGATCACTTCGCCACCGGCGACATCACCGTCGGACACCTGCCGTTCTGCGGTGGACACGAGGCGGCTGGAGTCGTCGAGGAGGTCGGTCCCGGCGTTCGCGACCTGCGCGTCGGGGACCACATCGTCACCTCCTTCATTCCCGGTTGCGGGCGGTGCCGCTGGTGCGCGAGCGGCCAGCAGAACCTCTGCGACAACGGGGCGATGATGCTCATGGGAACGCAGCTCGACGGCACGTTCCGCATGCATCTGGACGGCGAGGACGTCGCCCAGGCAGGCCTGATCTCCACCTTCGCCGAGTACAGCGTCATGCCGGAGTGGAGCTGCATCAGGATCTCGCCCGACATCCCGTTCGAGGTTGCGGCGTTGCTCGGCTGTGCCGTGCCGACCGGATGGGGTTCCGCCGTGAACGCGGCGAACGTCGCTCCGGGCGACGTGATCATCGTGATGGGGATCGGCGGCATCGGCATCAGCGCCGTGCAAGGTGCGCGGCACGCCGGAGCGTTGCGAATCATCGCCGTCGACCCGGTGGAGTTGAAGCGCACGGTCGCGCTCGAGCTCGGGGCGACGGACGCATTCGCCGACATCGCGGAGGCCGCCGAGCTTGCCAGGTCGCTGACGAACGGCCAGGGAGCCGACGCAGCGATCGTGACCGTCGGAGTGCTGAGCGGGGAGCACGTCGGCGCTGCGTTTTCCGCGATCCGCAAGGCCGGAACCGTCGTCGTCACGGCGGCCGCGCCGGAGACCGTGGTGAACGTGAACATCGGCCTTCTCGAGCTGGCGATGTACCAGAAGCGGATCCAGGGATCGCTCTACGGGATGATGTCCCCGTCGAAGGACGTTCCGCGACTCCTCGATCTTTGGCAGTCCGGGCAGTTGCGCCTGGAGGAGCTGATCACAAAGACCTATCCCCTGGAGGACATCAACCAGGGGTATTCGGACATGCATGCAGGACTGAACATGCGGGGCCTGATCGATTTCGGTGAACGGCCTCTGCCGGCTTCGGCGGCGTCGTCACCGGTCGCTGCGACTCACGACGTTGGGGCACTGGCGCAACCGAGTACGTGACTGACAGTGGGTCCGGTCACCGCAGGAGCGGCAGGACATCGCGTCCGATGCGCACCGCGTTTCGCTCCGCGAGGTCGACGCCGACTGCGCGCGTCCCGATGTAGATGCGCCGAATGCCCAGGTCGACGATCTTCTGCAGCCGCTGCGCGCAGTACTCGGCGCTGCCGGCGATCGCGAACTGGTCGATCAGCTCGTCCGCTCCGGCCTCGCGCGGATAGAACTCGATCTCCCCGGGCGCGCCGCCGGGCTTGCGCTCCACGCCGCCTCGCTCCGCACGGTAGACCTCCTCCATTACCTCCACCGCGTGCCGGTACCGCCCGTGCTCGGCGCCGTGCACGTCGGACGCTGGCTTTGCCTCGAAGCCCGAGAAGCGCGCATGGGTCACCACGAGGCCGCGGATGGCCTCGCGGGCACTTGCGTCGCCGTCGTCGGTGACGGCGACCTGGACGAAGCAGCCGAGCTCGAGCGAGTCCGTGTCTCGCTTTGCGCTGCGACAGGCCTCGCGCGCGAGCTCGATCGAGCGCCGCAACCGTTCGACGTCGGCCCCCACCGAGAAGGCGACGCCGTCTGCGAGGCGGGCGGCAACCTCGAGGGTCCGCGGCCCGGTCGCCGCGACGTCGACGGATGGTTTGGGAAGAGCAAGCGAAGGGTCGATGTCGTCGAGCCGCGACATCGAGGAGCTGACGCCCTCGATCTCGACCGGCTCGCGGCGCAGGTAGCCCTGCAGCCGCCCCAGGTACGCCTCGAACTCGCCGACGCGCATCGGCTTCTGCCGAAGCACCTTCACCGCGCCGTCGCCCCGGCCGAGGCAGAAGTGCGCACGGCCGTGCGACAGCGCGTGCAACGTCGCCATTGCGCAGGCGGCGAGAAGTGGGTGGCGCAGCGGCACCGCGACGGCGGTACCGATCTTCAGCGTTGTCGTCGCAGCGGCTGCGGCGGCGAGGACCGCGTACGGGTCGGGGATGAGCCCGTGCGCCTCCCCGATCGCCAGCCCGTCCCAGCCGCTCGCCTCGAACTCGCGGGCGAAGTTGCCGATCTCGGCGGCCGGCACCGGGGTCGCCCCCATCCGCCAGAACTCGGCGGTCACGAACGGACGGCGCGTCCGACCTTGACGCCGGCCTGCTTGCTGTCCCACGTCTGCGGCGTGAGCCCCGCCTCGCGCAGGTCGGCCTTCTTGACCTTGTGCGACTCGGTGCGGGGCAGCTCCGCAGCGAACTCGATGAAGCGCGGGACCCAGTAGGCGGGCATGCGCGCGGCGAGGTACTCGGTGAGCTCGACCGGATCGAGCGTCGCGCCCGGTTCGAGCACGACGACGACCTTCACCTCCTCGTCGCCCGCCATCTCCTCGACATCGGGATTGGCGACGGCGATCGCGGCGGCGTCCTTGACGAGCGGGTGGCTCGTCACCTCCGCCTCGACCTCGAAGGAGGAGATGTTCTCGCCGCGACGCCGGATCACGTCCTTGATGCGGTCGAGGAAGAAGAAGTTGCCCTGCTCGTCCTGTGTGAATTGATCGCCGGTGTGGAACCAGCCGTTGCGCCACGCTTCCGCTGTCGCCTCGGGCATGTTCTTGTAGCCGGAGTTGATCGTCCACGGCAGCGAGTGCCGGGCGACCAGCTCGCCCGGCGTGTTCGCGGGCACGGGAACGTCGTGCTCGTCGACGAGGCGGAGCTCGTAGTGTTCCGGGTCGGCCGCGCGTCCGCAGCTGCGGGCGTCGTCCGGTTGGAGGCTCGACGTGATCGGCACCGGCACCTCCGTCATCCCGTAGGCCGTGTAGACCGAGACGCCGAAGCGCTCGGCGAACTCCTTGTGCCGGTTGAGCGGCCCCATGTAGACCGTCCGCAGCGGATTGTCGGCGTCGTTCGGCCGCGCGGGCTGGTCGAGCATGAATGTGACCATGCCGTGAATCGCGATCGTGATCGTCGCGTCAAAACGGCGCACGTCGTCCCAGAAGCGGCTCGCGCTGAAGCTCTTCGTGAGTGCGACGGAGCCGCCGGCTCGCAGCATCGAGTAAGTGATCCCGGTCCCGGCGGTGTGGAACATCGGCAGCGCACTCAGGTAGCGGTCGTTCTCGTCGACGTACGGGAGGATGAAGCAGTTCGCGTAGTTCCAGAATGCGGCGTGCGCGGCGCGCACGCCCTTCGAGGGGCCGGTGGTGCCGGAGGTGTAGATCAGGCTCAGGTCGTCCCACGGCTCGACCGTCCGCGGCAGGGCGGGCCGATCGTGGGGGACGTCGTCGAGCAATTCCTCCAGCATCACCGTCCGCCATGGCAGCCCTCGCGGCGCGTCGCCGCCGACGACGACGACCGTTTCCAGGCTCGGCGCCTCGACATCCGCGAGCCGGTCGAGCAGCTCGTGGTGGGCGACCAGGACCTTTGCCCCGGCGAGGTTGAGGGTGTGCTGGAGGTAGTTTCCCCTCGCAGCGAGGTTGAGCGGTGCGTACACGGCGCCGGCCGCGTTTGCGCCGAACCAGCCGCGGAGAACGTCAGGGCCGGTCGGGATCCAGACGGAGACATAGTCGCCGACCTGGACGCCGCAGCGCATCAGCGCGTGTCCTGCTCGCCAGGCCTCTCGCGCAGCCTCGGCGTACGTCCACTGCTCGTCGTCGAAGACGACGAACGGCTTCTCCGGTGTCGCCGTGGCGCGCGCCTCGAGCAGGTCGGGGACGACGCACTCCTCCCGCGTCGGGAACGCGGGGACCGGCCGGGAGCGCGTTGGGGGTGCCTTTTCTGGCATACTGAACTGAAGTCGCTTAAACTATCCGGAACTGCCAGCTCGTGTCAATGATGACCGACTTCGTTCCACCGGCAAAGCGCTGACTCGGAGGTCCCGTGGCGTCGTCCACCCCCGTTCCGCACGATCGCTTCGACGTCACCGGCCGTGTCGCGCTCGTCACCGGGGGCACGCGGGGCCTCGGTCGCGCGATCGTGCGCATGCTCGCACAGGCGGGGGCCGACATCGTCGTCGCGAGCCGCAAGCTGGACGCATGCGATGAGGCGGCGGCCGAGGTGCGGGGCCTCGGCCGGCGGGCGCTTGCGTACTGCTGCCACGTCGGCCACTGGGACGAGCTCGACGGGCTGGTCGCCGCTGCGTACGAGGAGTTCGGCCACGTCGACATCCTCGTCAACAACGCCGGTCTTGCGCCGACGTATGCGAATCCCCAGGGCGTGACCGAAGAGCTCTGGGACAAGACCCTCGGCGTCAATCTCAAGGGCCCCTTCCGGCTCACCTCGCTCGTCGGCGCGAGAATGGTGGCGGACGGCCGCGGGTCGATCGTCAATACGAGCTCGATCGGCGCGGTCCGGCCGACGCACGACATTCTTCCGTACGCAGCGGCGAAAGCGGGCCTGAACGCACTCACCGTCGGCTTCGCGGACGCTCTCGGTCCGACGGTGCGCGTGAACGCAGTGCTGCCTGGCCCGTTCAGGACGGACATCTCGCGCAACTGGGACCACGAGGCGTTCGCCGAGCGGGCGCGCACGTTCCCGCTCCGGCGCGCCGGCGAGCCCGACGAGATCGCCGCGGCCGTCCTCTACTTCGCGAGCGATGCGTCGAGCTTCACGACCGGCGCCCTCCTGGCCGTCGACGGCGGCGCCCAGTGGTCCCTGGCCGGAGGCGGCGAGCAGGCGCGCGGCTACCAGAGCATCTACGACGGGAAGCGCGACTGGAGTTGACGCGCTTCTCGCTGCCGACCGTCAACTGGTTGCAGCATCCAGACGGCGGGACGCTCGGACGATCGGATCCGGTCCCGTTGTGGCCGCTCGAGCTGGTTCTCGACGGTGCCGCTGCGGCGGGGTTCCCCGCCGTCGGTCTCGACCACTACACGCTCCGTTCGTACCCGGTCGCCGATCTCGGGCGGATGCTGCGCGACCGTGGGCTCTTCTGCAGTGACGTCGGCATCCTTCCGGTCGGGCGCGACGACGCGCGGGACGTCGCGGCGACCCTCGCGCACATCGCGGAGGCGACCGCCGCACCGACATGCATCGCGGCGTTCTTCGAGCCGCTCGACCATGCCGATGCCGTCCGCGCGCTCGATGAGTGTGCGTCCGTCCTCGCCGGCGCGGGCGTGCGGATCGCGCTCGAGTCCGCCTCGTACGGCGGCCTGACGCGACTTGCGGATGCGGTCGCGCTCTGCGACGCGGTCGGCTGGGAGCGCTGCGGCCTGCTCGTCGACACATGGCATTTCTTCCGCGCCGGCCCGGACTGGCCTCTGCTCGGCTCGCTCGCAGGCGAACAGATCGCCCTCGTCCACGCGAACGACGGTCTCGAGGGGGCCGCCGACGATCCCGTGTGGGACGGGCGCCACGCGCGCCTGCCGGCCGGCACCGGCACCTTCCCGCTCGCCGAGTTCGCTCGCACGCTCGCCGCAGCCGGCTACCGGGGGATGTTCAGCGCCGAAGTGCTGTCGGACTCGGTCCGGACGGAGCCGCCGTCAGTGGGCGCCCGGGCGCTGCTGGACGCGTTCCAGGGGCCGTGGACTACTGAACTGAACTTGGGTTAAGATGGAAGTGGCGTGAGCGACCTGCTGCACATCGACTCGGAAGCCGCGGTCCCGGGCCTCGATCGCGCCCCTGTCACGGCGTGGCTTTCCGACCACGTCCCGGGCCTCGTTCCGCCGCTCGAGTTCACACGCGTGGGGGAGGGCCAGTCCAACCTGACCTTCCGGGTCGACGACGCCGACCGCCGATCGATCATCCTTCGCCGCCCGCCGCTCGGCGAGATCCTCGTCTCGGCCCACGACGTGGCTCGCGAATACCGTGTCCTGACCGCCCTCGGCTCGGCGGCGGCCCGCGTGCCGCGCACGTTCGCCTTGTGCTCGGACGTCGCGATCACAGGTGCGCCGTTCTATGCGATGGAGCACGTCGACGGACTGGTGCTCTCCCGAGTCGAGACGGCCGAGGAGCTCACGCCGGAGGCACGAGCCGCCGTGGGCCTCGACCTCGCCGCGACGCTCGCCGGTTTCCACGCGCTCGATGTGGACGGGCTCGGCCTCGGCGATCTGAGACGGCCCGAGAGCCTGATCAGCCGGCAGCTCCGCCGCTGGCGCCGGCAGTGGGATGCGTCCAAGACGGGCGAGTTGCCGCTCATAGACGAGCTCGGAGACAGGTTCGCGGCACAGTTGCCCGAGGAGCGTGAGGCGGTGCTCGTCCACGGCGACTATCACCTCGGGAACGCGCTCGTCGGCCGGTCCGGGGACATCAGGGCCGTGCTCGACTGGGAGCTGTGCTCGGTCGGGGACCCGATGGCCGACGTCGGCCTGCTGGTCGCATACTGGAACGAATTCGGCGCGGGTCGGAGCGGACGCGGCGGCCTGTTCCGGGAGGCCGTCACTGCGCTGCCGGGCTTCCCGACGGCGGACGAGCTCGTCACCGAGTATGCGCGGGCCTCCGGCCGCGAGGTGAGCGGCCTCGGCTTCTGGGTCGGCTTCGCGTACTGGAAGATCGCCGTCATCGTCGAGGGCGTCTATCGACGCTGGCTCACCGATCCGGCAAATGGATCCGACGCCGGGACGCTGCAGCCCGCGGTCGCCCGACTGGCCGAGCTTGCTCACCAGGCGTTCCCGGGCTGACTTCGAGACCTGCTGGGGAAGGGGGCCGGCCGCAGCGCATGCCATATTGAAACGACGTTAGTTTCGTAACCGAGCTGGACGAAAGGGACCATTACGTGGCACGGGCAACAAAAGGCACACGGGCGCCTCGGCTGAAGCCGGGTGTCAAGAAGGACCAGATCTTCGATGTCGCGATCGAGGCGTTCGGGCGCGACGGCTACGAGGAGACGAAGTGGGCGGACGTCGCCGAGGCCGTCGGCATCGGCTCGACTGCGCTGTACCACTACTTCGAGTCCAAGCAGCACTGCCTGTTCGAGATCATGGCCCAGGCGGTCGCAGACTTTCGCGAGCGCTTCGACCGGATCACTGCCGAGCACGACGACTGGACGGACGCGTTGATCGCCGTCCTCGAAGACCAGTTCGACCTCACCGAGCAGGAGGTGCACCGGCAGCGCCTGCTCGTCGCGGAGATCGGCCGCATCGGCGTCAAGCGCACTCTCCCGCGCGAGGAGGCTGCGCGCACCAGCGCCAGGTCCTACGTTCGCGACCTCGAATTCGCCTGGGGCGCCTTCCTCGCGCGGGGCATGCAGCAGGGCGTGGTGCCCGAGCGCGACCCGCGGATGCTCACCCGCGCGGTGCTCGGCCTGCACAACAGCGTCTGGCACTGGTACCGGCCGGGCGGACCACTCGGGCTCGACGAGGTCCGGCGCTTCTTTATCAGCCGCGAGCTCGCCGTTCTCGGCTGTTCCGCCGCCCTCGAGGAGAGGCTCGCCGCGTGACGCCGGCGACCGAGGCGACGATCACCGCGAAGGGGTTGGGGCTATTCGTGCGCGAGCAGGGGGCGGGCTATCCGCTGCTCATGATCAACGGCATCGGAACCGGCGTCGAGTGGTGGGGTCGCGCGGAGCACATGCTCGCAGCCGGCTCGCGGACGATCGTCTTCGACGGCCCCGGCATAGGACGCTCGGCGACCCCTCTCTATCCGCGCTCGTTGCCTGCGTTGGCCGAGACCGTCGTCTCGCTTCTCGACGAGCTCGGGTACTCGCGCGCCGACGTCCTCGGCTTCTCCTTCGGCGGCGCCCTGGCACAGCAGCTCGCAAAGGACGCGCCGGCTCGCGTCCGGCGGCTGGCTCTCGTGTCGACCTTCTGCGGCTGGGGTGCCGCACCGGGGGATCTGGCTGCCCTCGTCGCCGGATACCACCGGCTCGACGTGGCGAATCCGCTCGGCTGCGCCCACCAGCTGTGGGCCCTCGCCGGCTGGTCGAGCTTGCCCTGGCTCGACGAGGTGCGGGCGCCGACGCTCGTCCTTTCAGGGCTCCGGGACCGGCTCGTCCCGCCGAGCAACGCGTTCCAGCTCGCGGGACGCCTGCCGAAAAGCCGCCTGCACCTGCTCCCGGGTGCGGGGCACTTGCACCTGGTCGAGGGGGAGGGCGCCGGCGGCCGGTTGCTGGCCGACTTCTTCTCCAGCGCCTCGCTGGCGCGCTCCACGGCGTGGACGAGTGGGGCTCTGACCGACCGGCTCGTGGAAGAGGCCGCCTAACCGCGCTTCGACCTGCTTTCGCCGGCGAAGCCGCGGTAGACCGTCAAGAGCGCCTCCTTCTGACTCGCGTCCAGGCGCGGGTCGGCCTTGATCGCGGCCTCGACGCTCAACGCGTCGTCGTCGGGACTGTCGTCGAGGAGGCCCGCCTGCTCGAGCATCTTCTCCGCCGAGAGGTTGAATGCCTCTGCGAGCGACCTGAGCACGCGGATCGAGGGCGCGTGCAGGCCGCGCTCGAGCTGGCTCAGGTAGGCGTTCGACACCTCGGTCTGCGCGGAAAGCTCGCGAAGCGAGAGCTTCGCGAGCTTGCGCTGGGTGTGGATGAACTCGCCGAAGGCCTCGATCTGCTGTTTCCAGGGGTCTTCGGTCATCCGGCCGGCGATGCTAGCCCTTCTTCGGTGTGAGAGCAGGTTCGGCGGCGGCCAGGACGTTCTCGGCGAATTCGCGCTGCGCCTTCAGGAGCTGCTCCGCGAAGTTGAAGCTTGTCTTCACGACCTCTTGAGGGGTCGGCAGCTGATCGCTGAACGGCGTCGCGGGCGTCGGCGGCACGATTCGCTCGACGGTCTCGGCCCAGGCGCGGACCGCGTCGATGATCGTCTGCTGCCCATCGCGGAGCGTCTTGAGCGTCTGCTCCTGCGCGCTCTGCACATAGTCCGTGGATGTGGGTGTCGTCGGCATGAGGGCTCCTTCCCGTCGTTGGGTCTCCTGGTATGCGTACTATATCACGCAGACGCACGGGAATGCAAGCTAACTCACTTCAAAGGTTCCCTGCCGTGCCGTTTCGCTGTGCTGCGGCTACGAAGCGCCGGTACGCGTCGCTCAGCACGCGCTGCGGGAAGGCGCCGTGCGATGCGGCGAAGGCGGCCTCGACCACGTCGTCGCGATCGACGCGCGTCCCCTGCGACCACGCCCGCGAGTCCGAAAGGTGCGGGCTCGAGAAGAAGTCTTCGAGCAGCCCGACCGCCGGCCCGCTCGGGTCGAAGAGGAACAGGTGCCCCCCGTCCGGGACGACGTGCAGACGGCTTTGCGTCAGCAGCCGAGCGAGCTGGACGCCGTTTGCGGCCGGGATGAGGGAGTCGGCGCCGCCCGAGAGCACAAGGGTCGGGACGCGCACCGACGCGAGCCACGGGAGGCTCGTCCACATCGCACCGGCCGTCATCTGGTACGTGTATCCGACGAGCGGCGGCGGGTAGCGCAGCCGGGAGGCCGTCAGCGTCGGCACTCTGCGCAAGAGGTCGCGGTCGGAGGGACTGAGGAGGCGGTTCGTCTGCGAGTACAGCGACCGGGAGTGGTAGCGCATGGGCATCGACAGCAGCGCCATCGCTTCGGCAGTCGGCGGCATGCTGCCCCAGCCGCACGCCGTCGCCGCAAGCGCCAGCCGGCGGATCCGGCCCGGCGCCTCACGGGCAAGTTGTTGCGCGACGCATCCGCCGAGCGAGAAACCGAGGACGTCGGCGCGCTCGTGGCCGAGCTCGTCGAGGAGCGCGACAGCGACGCGGGCGAGCGCCGACATTCCGAGTGGCCTCTGCGGCGTCGGCGACCGACCCGAGCCGGGCATGTCGTAGACGATCGTCCTTCCGCCGGTGGCGAGCCGCTCCTCGATCGCGCCCCACATGTCGGCGTTCGAGCCCAAGCCGTTGATCAAGAGGATCGGTGCACCGTCACCCTGCTCTCGCACGAAAAGCCGGAGTCCTCGCACGGACACCATCCGCTCCTGCCGGTTGCCGCTCGTCGTCATCGCCGGGCGCTCCCTCTGTTCGCTTGATCGGGCTGTCTCTTACGATTATCGTAGTCTCTCGAACTGATGTCAGGTAAACGCTTCGAAGAAAAGGTGCTCCTCGCTACCGGCGCCGGCTCGGGTCTCGGCGCCGCAACGGCGCGACTCTTCGCGGCGGAGGGAGGCCGCGTCGCGGTGCTCGACCTCGACGGTGCCCGTGCCGAGGCGGTCGCCGCCGAGCTTGCCGGGTCGATCGGCCTCGCCTGCGACGTCGCGGACGAGGAGTCTGTGCGCGCTGCAGTGCGGACTGCGGGAGAACGGCTCGGCCGGCTCGACGGCGTCGTGAACGCCGCCGGCTACGCGAGGTTCGGCCCGCTCGACGAGCTCTCGCTGGCGGACTGGAACCGGATGCTCGCCGTGCACCTGACGGGGACGTTCCTCGTCTGCAGGGAGGCCGTGCCGCTGCTGCGCGCCGCAGGCGGCGGGTCGATCGTCAACTTCGCGTCGGTGGCGGCGCTGATCGCGCGTCCGAATGCCGCCGCGTATTCGGCGGCGAAGGGTGGAGTCGTCTCGTTCTCGCGCCAGCTCGCCCTCGACGTGGGCGTCGACGACATCCGCGTCAACGTCATCGCGCCCGGGACCGTGCGCACGCCGATGAGCGAAGAGCACTACGGAATGCCGGGTATGGAGATCCGGCCGCTGCCCCTCTCGATTCAGGCGCGAATGGGCGAGCCGGAGGAGATCGCCGCGCCGGTGTGCTTCCTGCTCTCGGACGAATCCGCGTTCTTCACCGGCGCGGTGTTCGTCGCGGACGGCGGCGCGACCGCCGTCTGAGCCGGCCGAGCCGCGTTGGCAGCGGGACCGGATCTGTACCAGAACTGAACTCAATTTGCTAATGTACCCGATCGTGTGGACGTCGAGCGCTGCGATCGCCGGCCTCGGGATCACCCCGATGGGCAAGATCTACGGCCGGACCGCGGTCGATTTCGCGGCCGAGGCGGTCGCGCTCGCGCTCGACGACGCCGGGCTCGAGAAGTCGGACATCGACGGCCTGCTCATCAACGGCAACGGCAACGTCGACATGGAGCCGCGTCTGCAGATGGCGCTCGGCTTCGAAGACCTGACGATGCTCAACGTCATGAGCGCAGCGGGCTCGACATCGGGTGCGATGGTGCAGTATGCGGCTCTCGCTCTCGACGCGGGTGTCGTCGGCCACGTGGTCCTCCTGTACGCCGACGCGCCGCTGCAGGAGAACGTGACGGCCGCCGCCGCTTACGCGCGTCGTGGCGCCTGGAACGGCATGAACGGCCTTCGCGGCGCCTACGGAGATTTCGGTGGGAACCCGCCCTACGCGCTGGCCGCGCGGAGACACATGCACCTGTACGGCACGACGAGCGAGCAGCTCGGCGCGATCGCGGTCGCGCAGCGGAGATGGGCCCAGATGAATCCGCACGCCCAGATGACCAAGCCGATGACCCTCGAGGACCACCAGGCTTCGCGCCTCGTCGTCGACCCCTTCCACCTCTTCGACTGCTGTCTCGTCTCGAACGGCGCAGTCGCCGTGATCATGACGACGGCGGAGCGCGCGAAGAACCTCCGGCAGCCCCCCGTGTACGTCAAGGCCGCCGCGCAGGCTGCGCCCGGAGACAACCAGCGCAGCGGGCGCGATCCGGGGATCAACACCGGCGCCAAGCGGGCGAGCGAGCTCGCGTTCTCGCTCGCCGGCATCACGCGCGACGACGTCGACATCCTCGAGCTCTACGACTGCTACACGTACACCGTCCTCGTGACGCTCGAGGACTACGGCTTCTGCGAGAAGGGCGAGGGAGGCGCCTTCGTCGAGGACGGCAAGCTCGGCCCCGGCGGCTCGCTTCCCACCAATACCGGCGGCGGGCAGCTCTCCGCCTATTACATGTGGGGTTTCACGCCCCTCTCGGAGGCCGTCATCCAGGCGCGCGGCCAGGCGGGCGAGCGGCAGGTCGAGCGCAACGACATCGTGCTCGCCAGCGGCAACGGCGGCGTCCTCAACTACCACTCGACGACGATCTTGAGCAAGCATGCCGCCTGAGGCGACGATGCAGTCCCTGCGGCCGGTTCCGGTGCCCGACGAGGCCAGCGCGCCCTTCTTCGAGGGGGCCGCGAACGGCGTGCTCATGCTCCAGCGCTGCGGTGCGTGCGGAGCCTTCATGTGGCCGGTCAAGCCCCGCTGCGTGGAGTGCTTCTCGGGCGAAGTCGAGTGGACGCCGGCAAGCGGTCGCGCCGAGCTCTACAGCTTCGTCGTCGTGCACCAGCGCTATCCAGGCTTCGAGGAGCCGTACGTCGTCGCCACGGTGGAGACACGCGAAGGCGTCCGCTTCAACACGAGCATCGTCGGCGCGGATCCGGCCGAGCTCGAGATCGGGATGCCGCTCGAGGTCGTGTTCGAACGCGTGTCGGACGACGTCGTCGTGCCGAAGTTCAGGCCGGTGACATGAGCTTCGAGTTCGTGACGTACGAGAAGCGCGAGCGGATCGCGTACGTCACGCTGAACCGCCCGCAGGTGATGAACGCGCTCCACCTCGAGGCGCACCTCGAGCTGAAGGAGATCTGGGAGGACTTCCGCGACGATCCCGAGGTCTGGGTTGCGATCCTCACCGGCGCCGGCGAGCGGGCGTTCTCGGCGGGCAACGATCTCAAGGTCACCGCGGAGCGCACGGCCGCCGGCAGCGACGTCCAGGGGACCGAGCGACCGATCTTCGGCCGGATCACCCGTGACTTCGACTGCCCGAAGCCGATGATCGCCGCGGTCAACGGCGTTGCGGTCGGCGGCGGCCTCGAGATGGCGCTCGCGTGCGACATCATCATTGCCGCCGATCACGCACGGTTCGGGCTGCCCGAGCCGCGTGTCGGCCTGATCGCCGGCGCCGGCGGCATTCACCGGCTGGCGCGGCAGGTGCCGTTCAAGCTCGCGATGGGGCTGCTGCTCACCGGCCGCATGATCCTCGCCGACGAGGCGTACCGGATCGGGCTCGTCAACGAGGTCGTCCCGCTCGCGGAGCTGATGACGACGGCGGAGCGCTGGGCTGCAGAGATCCTCGAGTGCTCGCCGAACTCGCTGCGCCTGACGAAGGAAGCGGTCTTCGACGGGCTCCAGTACAGCGTCGACGACGCGCTCGAGCGCGACAACGACCGGCGCGAGCGGCTGTTCGGGTCGGCCGACTTCATCGAGGGCCCGAAGGCATTCTCGGAGAAGCGGAAGCCCGAGTGGACGGGACGCTAGTCGAGGCTCAGCTCGATGCCTCCGCCCGGCTTCGTGCGCTGCTGTCGCCGAAGAGCGTCGCACTCGTGGGTGCCTCCGACAGGTCGGGGTGGTCAACCGGGTCGTTCGCGAACTTCGAGCAGCTCGGCTTCGCAGGGTCGCTGCACCTGGTGAACCGAAACGGCGGCGAGGTGCACGGCCGCCCGGCGTTCACGAGCTGCACGGAGATCGGCGAGCCCGTCGACCTCGCGCTCATGCTCGTCGGCGCCGCTGCGCTCCCGGTCGCGCTGGCCGATGCGGCGGCGGCCGGCATCCGCTCCGCAGTCGTGCTCGCTGCCGGTTTCGGCGAGGCAGGCGCCGCGGGCGTCCGCGCACAGCGGGAGCTCGTCGAGCTCTGTCGTGAGCTCGACGTGACGTGCGTAGGCCCGAACTGCCTCGGGTTCTTCAACGTTTCCGACCGGGTGCCGGCCTGGTCGGGGCAGCTGCCGATTCCGCTTGTCCCGGGCGCCGTCGCGGTCGTGTCTCAGAGCGGGGCGACGGCCCACACAGTTGCCTCGTTCGCCGGCGTGCAGAACATCGGGCTCAGCCACGTGATCTCCACGGGCAACGAAGCGATGGTCGACACGATCGACATGGCTGAGGCGGTGCTCGAGGACGACCGCGTGCGTGCGCTCGCCATGTTCGTGGAGTCGATCCGCGATGTCGAGCGATTCCGGCGCCTGGCGGCGCGTGCGGCCGAGCTCGAGAAGCCGATCGTAATGATGAAGGTCGGAACGAGCGCCCTCGCCGCCGAGATCGCGCTCACTCACACGGGGGCCCTCGTCGGCGACGATCGGCTTGTCGACGCCGCGCTGCGACAGTTCGGCGTCGTTCGCGTGCACTCGCTCGAGCAGCTGGCGATCACGGCCGGCCTACTCGCGCATACAGGCCCGCTGCCGCCGGGGGGACTCGGCGTCGTCTCGATCTCCGGGGGCGCCTGCGACATCATCGCCGACCGGGCCGAGCTCGTCGGGGTGCCGCTCGAGCCGCTCGCCGAAAAGACGCGGGCGCGCCTCTCCGACGTGCTCGCTTCCTACGGCACGTTGCGCAACCCGCTCGACATCACGGGGGCCGCCTCCGAGAATCCCCAGATCTTCGCCGACGCGCTCGCCGCGCTCGCCGACGACCCGGCCGTGGCGATTCTGGCCGCGATCCACGTGCTTCCGACCGAGGAGCGCGCTGCACGGTTCAGGCCGAGGCTCGAAGTCATCGCGACGGGGCTGCGTGCCGCGGGAGATCGCGGCCTCCTCGTCGACCAGACCTTCGGCGAGATCGATCCGTTCACCGCCGGCGTGCTCGAGGAGATCGGGGTCCTGCACGCCATGACGGGCCTCCGGGACACCATCGATGCCATCGCCGGCGCCATTCGCTGGTCGGCCTGGCTCCGCCGCCCACGGACGGCGAGACCCGCAGAGGGCAGGCTCGACCTCCCGGGCCCCAGCGTCCCGTGGTCGGAGGCGCGCGCACTCCGACTGCTGGCCGAGCACGAGCTACCGGTCGTCCCGTGGCGACTGGCCGGTACGCGGAAGGAGGCAGTTGCAGCGGCCTGCGAGGTCGGCTATCCGGTCGTGCTCAAGGTCGTAGCGCCGGAGATCCTCCACAAGACCGATATCGGCGGTGTCGCCCTGAACCTGCAGACCGACGCCGACGTAACCGAGGCGTTCGAGCGCGTGACCGCTGCCGGTGCGGGCGTCGACGGCGCGCACGTCGAGGGCGCGCTCGTCGTCCCGATGCGCCACGGCGGCCTGGAGCTGATCGTCGGCGCGATCCGAGACCCGCACTGGGGGCTGACGCTCGCGGTCGGCTTCGGCGGCGTGTGGGTGCACGTTGCCGACGACTCGAGCCTCCGACTCCTGCCCGTCGACGAGCACGACGTCCGCGAGATGCTGAACGAGCTTCGCGGGAAGGCGCTGCTCGACGGCGTGCGCGGATCGGTACCTGCGGACGTCGACCGGCTGGTGCGGACGATCGCCGATTTCGCCCGCCTGGCCGAGCGACTCGGGCCCGAGCTCGCCTCGATCGAGGTCAACCCGCTTCGAGTCGACGGCGCCGCGATCGAAGCACTCGACGCGGTCGTCGTCTGGCAGTGACGCGCTGAGCCGGAGCGGAGGGCCGCGATGAGGACGCGCGTAACCGAGCTGCTGGAGATCGACTTCCCGCTGCTGGCGTTCAGCCACTGCCGTGACGTCGTCGCCGCGGTGACGAACGCCGGCGGGTTCGGCGTCCTCGGTGCGATGCGCTACAACGCCGAGGAGCTCGAAGTCGAGCTGCGCTGGATCGACGAGCAGGTTCGCGGGAAGCCCTACGGCGTCGACATCATCGTGCCGCAGTCGTTCGAGGGGAAGGGAGAGCGGCTTGACGCGGCGGCCCTCGCCGCGCGGGTATCGGAGGAGCACTGGGTGTTCCTCGAGCGCCTGCTCGCCGAGCACGGGCTCGCGGGCCTCGTCGATCGCGAGGAGGCGATTCGCGACAGCCGGGCCGAGGGCCAGTTCTCCGATGCCGAGATCGCTGCGCTCGCAGAGGTCGCGCTGTCCCACCCGATCCGGCTGATCGCGAACGCGCTCGGCCCCGCCCCGGCGTTCCTGATCGAGCGGGCGCGCGAGCGCGGCGTTCCGTGCGCCGGCCTCGTCGGCGCACCTGAGCACGCGGTCAGGCAGCTCGAAGCGGGCGTCGACGTCGTGATCGCGTCCGGGTACGAGGCCGGCGGCCACACCGGCGAGGTCGGCACGATCGTCCTCGTGCCGGAGGTGATTGCAGCGGTCGAGGGCAGGGTGCCGGTGCTCGCAGCGGGCGGGATCGTCAACGGCCGCCAGATGGCCGCGGCGATCGCTCTCGGCGCCGCAGGCGTCTGGACGGGATCCGTCTGGCTGACGACGCACGAGGCCGAGACGAGCGGCTTCATCCGCGAGAAGATCCTGCACGCGACGTCCCGCGACGTCGTCCGCTCCCGCGCGCGGACCGGGAAGCCGGCGCGGCAGCTTCGTACCGCCTGGCACGACGCGTGGGAAGGACCGTCGAGTCCGGGGACTCTGCCGATGCCGCTCATGAGCATGGTCTCGCGGGTTGCGCTCGCGCGCATCGAGGAAGCCGCCGAGGGCGGCCACGAAGGGGCTCGCAAGCTGGCGTCGTACTACGCCGGCCAGGGCGTCGGCCTGATGACGGAATCGAAGAGCGCGGCCGGCGTCGTGCGGGCGTTCATGGAGGAGTTCGCCGATGCCTACGACGCGCTTCGCGGCGCTGTCGAGGATGACGCGGCGGCGTAACGGGTGCGGGGCGTAGTGATGTAACCACTAGTCGAAGAGGAGAACGGGCTTGATGGTCGCCCCGGACTCGGCGTCGTCAAGTGCCTGCCCGAACTCGTCGAAGCCGTACGTCCGGATCAGCTTCTCGACCGGAAGCTGCCCGCGCGCATGAAGCTCGAGGAGCCTCGGAACGAGCTCGTGAGGGTCAGAGTCGCCTTCGATCGTCGTCCGCAGGGACTTGCCGCGGGCGAGCTGCGCCGTCGCGAACGTGAACGCCGGCATGCCGACGCCGAGCGCAACGCACGCGCCGCGTGCGCCGAGGCACTCGAGCGCCTGAACGAGGACGTCGACGATCGCGGTTGTCTCGATTGAGCTCGTCGCGCCGCCGCCGGTGTGCTCGCGCACGGCGTCGACGACGTCGTCGGCCTTCGGGTCGATCGTGACCGTCGCACCGAGCTCGTCTGCGATGCGCCGGCGGCTCTCCACCGGATCGACCGCGACGATCGTCGCGACGCCGAGGGAGGCCGCAGCCATCACAGCCGAGAGGCCTACGGCGCCCGCTCCGAAGACGACCAGCGACGAGCTCTCGTCGAGCTCGAGCACGTTCATGACCGTGCCGGCACCAGTCTGAACGCTGCAGCCGAACGGCGCGGCCACGCTCAGGTCGGTCTCACCGCCGATGACGACCACGTTGTCCTCGTAGGCGAGTGCGTAGGTCGCGAAGCTCGACTGCCCGAAGAACGAAGCGTAGACGGGCCGGCCCCGCAGGTGCATCGTCGTCGACCCGTCGGGACGCGTGCCGCTCACGTTGAGCGTCGTAAAGTGGCGGCAGTAGTACGGCCGGCCGCCCGCGCACTCGGGGCAGGAGCGGCAGCTGCGGTAGCTCAGCACGACCCGGTCGCCGCTCCGGACCCGCTCGACGCGGGCGCCGACGGCCGCGACCACTCCGGCCCCTTCGTGGCCGAACACGGCCGGATAGCTGCCGCCGGTCAGCTGCGGCCAGAACTTCTGCGTGACCACGTCGGTGTGACAGATCCCGCAGGCCGACAGCCTGACGAGGATCTCGTCCGCGCGCGGCTCGTCCAGCTCGACCTCTTCGAGGGTGGACCGGCGTCCCTCGGGATGTGCGAGCACCGCTTCGACGATCATCGCTGCCTCCGGTCGCCAAGCTCGTCCTTGCCGCCGGGGGAGTGTACGTGCTAGCGTCGTCACGAAGTGAAGTCACTTCGATGAGCAGCGGTCGGTTACTTCCCTGCGCGAGCCGCGGCCGACTGCGTTGGCGCCCGTGACCGGGCGCGAGGTCTGGCCCGTTGCGTATCCCCGCGGCGAGGTGCGGGGGTCGGACTTCCGCGTCGTGGAGGTCGAGCTGCGGGAACCGGGCCAGGGTGAGGTGCTCGTCCGCAACACGTGGACATCCGTCGACGCCGCGCTGCGGCTGCGGCTGAGGGAGAACGCGCCGCCCGGGTATTTTCCGGCCTTCGCGCTCGAGCAGCCGATGGACGGGATCATGAGCGTGGGGGAGATCGTCGAGTCACGTGCGGATGGGTTCGCCGCCGGCGACACGGTGTGGCATGCCTCCGGCTGGCGGGACTACGCGGTCGTCGACGCCACGAAGCCGGCGCTGAACGGTATCGGCACGCTCAGGAAGCTCGACCTCGACGTCGCGCCGCCGCAGGCCTATCTCGGCGTGCTCGGCGGCAACGGACTCACCGCCTATGCCGGCCTCTTCCACGTCGCCGGCCTACGCGACGGCGACGTCGTCTGGGTCTCCGCCGCGGCCGGAGCCGTGGGCAGCCTCGTTGCCCAGATGGCGAAGATCGGCGGTCACCGCGTCATCGGCAGCGCCGGCTCCGCTGCGAAAGTCGAGTACCTACTGGAAGACCTCGGGCTTGACGCCGCCTTCAACTACAAGGCCGGTCCGGTCCGCGAGCTCCTGCACGACGCGGCGCCGGACGGCATCGACGTCTACTTCGACAACGTCGGCGGCGACCACCTCGAAGCCGCGATCGGTGCGCTGCGGAGGTCGGGCCGCGTCGCCATCTGCGGCATGATCTCGGAATACGCCGCGGATGATCCGCCCCCCGGCCCGACAAACCTCTTCTTGACGGTCGCCAACGATCTGACGATTCGCGGCTTCCGCGGCAGCAGCAACGTCCACCTTCTCACCGAGATGACGCGCGAGGTCGGCGCCTGGGTCAGCGAGGGCCGGATCCGCTACCGCGAGACGATTGTCGACGGCCTCGCCCGCGCACCGGAGGCGCTCGCGGGTCTCATGCGCGGCGACAACACCGGCAAGACGCTCGTCCGGATCAACGACGCGTAGCCGCGTCAGAACGGGATGCCGCTGAACGCCTCCGTCCGAGCCGCGTACAGCCGGCGCGCGCGCGATTCGTCGTCGAGCTCAACAGCGAACATGAACGTTCCGAGCGGGGTGCCGTGGCGCGTCGTCCAACCGCTCACGAGCTCCGTGGACCCCTCACGCAGCGCATGGCTGATGTGGTGGAGCTGCCCCTCCGGGTCGCGCTGCGCCAGGTAGCCGCGGAACACTTCCAGACCGCCCGCGAACTCGTGCGCACCGTCGGGCGTCGCCCAGAGCAACGAGAACGTGAAGTCGGGAGCGAGCATCGGCAGGATGTCGTCCCCGGCATCGAGCTTCTCGAGGTAGCTCGGGAGGAAGGCGACGGCGGTCACGTCATCGCCTTCAGCGTGTGGGCGACGCTGCGGCCCAGGGTGCGCTCGTGCTCGCGGGCGGTGCCGAACTGGCCTCCGCGCGCGACGATGCGGCGGAGATACCGGTGGGCGGGGTGCTCGTCGGTAAACGCGATACCGCCGAAGACCTGCAGCGCCCCGTGCGCGACGTCATGGGTCGCGCGCGCGGCGTACGCCTTCGCGATCGATGCAGTGCGCAGGTTGTCGGGCTGGTCCTCGTCGAGCGAGGCCGCAGCGTAGAGCACGCTCGACCATGAGCTCTCGACCTTGACGTACATGTCGGCAAGCAGGTGCCTCACGGCCTGGAAGCTGCCGATCGTCCTGCCGAACTGGCGCCGCTCGGCGGCGTACTCGCAGGCGAGATCGAGAAGACGGGCCGCCGCGCCGACTGCTTCGGCGACTGCGAGGACGCCTCCGACGGCGGCGAGGAGCTCGACGTCGGCGGCGACCACTGAGCTGGGCTCGGCGCCGTCGAGGCGGACGGTTGCGAGTCCGAGGCTCGGATCGAGCGACGTCTCGGCCTCGATCGCGGCCTCCGCCGGGGGCAGGAGCGCGATCACGAGGCCTTCGGGGCCCGACGCCGAGATCGCGAGCAGGTCGACCTTCTGCGCGTACGCGACGCCGGTCTTCTCGCCGACGAGCCGGTCGGCCTCGAGCGTCGTCGCCGGCTCGGTCGGCGCGAAGCTCCGGCCGGCCTCGCTGAGGCAGACCGCCGCAGACGTGCCGGCCGGCAGGCCGGTGAGCGCATAGTGCGCCGCGGCGCTGTCGACGTACGGGACCGCGGCGAGCCTCGACCCGAGCCCGTTCGCGAGGAGAGCACGCTCGACGAGGCCGAGCTCCTCGTCGAGCGCGCCGAACTCGAGCAGCGCCGGCCACAGCCGTTCCGGCGGCTCGTGCTCGAGGAGCTCGTCGACCGCCTCCCGCAACCACGTCTGCTCGTCGCTCAGCTGCAGGTCCACGAGGTCACTCCTTCGGTAGGCGCAGGATCCGGTCGGCGATGATGCTGCGCTGAATCTGCTGCGCGCCCCCGTAGACAGAGGCCGCGCGGGAATAGAGGTACCGCTCGTGCCAGAACGCGCCCGCCGCGGTGTCACCGAGCAGCTCGAGTGCGGCCGCCCCGAGGGTCTGCTCGGCCTGGGCCATGAGCAGCTTCACGCCCGAGCTCTCAGGGCCTACCGTGCCGCCGTTCAGGAACGGCGACATCGTCCGTGTGGCGTGGTGGCGAAGGACCTCGATCTCGATGAGCGCCCGGGCGAGCGTCGCCTGCGCGTCGTCGGCGTCCAGGAGCGGTGCTCCGTCCCGCGTCTCACCGGCGGCATCCGCCACGAGCCGGTCGAGCCAGGTCCGGAGCGTCACCTGCCTCGGCAGCGCCGCCGTGCCGCGTTCGTGCGCGACGACGTGCATCGCGATCTCCCATCCCTGCCCGGGCGCGCCCAGGAGGTTCTCCCGCGGGACGAGGACGTCGGCGAGGAAGAGCTCGCTGAACTCGGCGTGACCGGTAATCTGCACCATCGGCCGCACCTCGAGACCCGGCGACTCCATGTCGACGATCAGCAGCGAGATGCCCTTGTGGGCCGGCGCGTCCGGATCCGTCCGGGCAAGCAACCCGCACCAGCGCGCGAACTGCCCCCACGACACCCACGTCTT
>JBGQKY010000014.1:0-26211 GCA_041499745.1 Gaiellaceae bacterium | reverse complement strand
CGACCTGTTCTTCACCATCTTCGGCCTCGACGCGATCCGCAAGGACCGCTACGAGAAGATCAAGGTCGCCACCGTCGGAAACCCCGGCATGCACATGCCGACCCTGCTCGGCGCACTCCCCGGCTTCTCCGCGCTCGCGACGAAGATGATGAAGCGACAGATGGAGAAGATCGACATCCCGCCCATCCCCGAGTTCATCGAGCTCGTCGCCGACTCCGGCGCACGCCTCTACGCCTGCAAGGCAACCGTCGACATGTTCGGCCTGACGATCGACGATTTCGTCCCGCAAGTCGACGAGATCATCAGCGTCGGCGAGTTCTACGAGAAGGCCGCGGGCGGCCAGATCATCTTCACCTAGAACAGACTCTCTCCGGACCCGAGCTCGGACGCCGCGGCGGTCGGCGGCGTTGCGCGGGCGAGGAACGCGGCGCTGACGACGAGCGAGGCGAAGGCGGCGAGCTGAAGCGTGCCTTTTGCGCCGCGGGGTAGCTGTTCGCCGAAGACGACGAAGCCGGCGGCGATCGGCACCGCGTTGGTGGCGAGCGTTGCCAGTCCGGCGGCGGTGAGTGCGTCGCTGTGCTGGAACGCCGCTTGTAGGACGCTCGTTCCGAGCGCGTAGCAAACGATCAAGCTGCTGACTGCGACGAGCCAGACGCCGCCGTAGACGACGAGCTTGGCGGAGATGTCGCCGCCGGCGAACAGCATTCCGGCCGCGAGACCGAGGGTCGGTCCGCGCGCGAGTCCCACACGAGAACCGGCGAGCATCAGCGCCGCGCCCGCCGAGCAGACGAGCCAGATCGCGACGGCAGCGGCGTCGGGCGGATGATCGGCCTGGCGGGTGTCGACCAGGGAGAGCGCAAGGAGGACCAGGCCGGCGAACGCGACCGCGACGGCGATCTGTTCGTGCCGGGCGAGCCGGCTCGGGTTCCCATGCGCAGTCGCGAAAGCCAGGACAGCGATGCCGGAGGCGCAGATGGCCTGCACGAGCGAGATCGGTGCAAGGCGAAGTGCGGCGACGTACACGAGCCAGCCGGCTGTCTCGGTCGCAAAGCCGGCGAGCCAACCTCGATCGGCGACGAGTAACGAGACGAACTGAAGCGGTCGCCGAGCCGAGAAGGCCGGCATCTTCGCGGCCGCGTCGTGCTCTCGCGAGTACGCCCAGTTGACGGCAACAGCCGAGACGAGCGCAAGCGCGAGGCCGATGGACAGTTGCACAGTTGGCCTCCTTAGCGTTGCGGGCCGCGCACAAGGATGCCGCTGCGCTCGCGGCGCCGCGGATCCCATCGTCGCACGATACGCCCAAGCGCCGGCCATGATCGCCGTCGCGCTGCCTTTGCGCCCTCCACCAGCATGAACGGCAACAGCGAGAGCGCAACGGCGACGAGCGCGTCCGCAAGTGAGAGTGACACGGTCGAGAGCGCTTCGTGGGTCGCGGGCAGGTAGACGGCCGCTGCGACGACGGCAACCGAGATCACGACACTCCAGATGAGCCAGGGGTTGACCGCGAGCCGCCACGCCGGTGTCGTGGTCGAGCGAATCGCGAAGACGAGGGCGAGCTCGGCGAGCGCCAGTGTGGTGAACGCCATCGTCTGCGCAGCCTCTCCGTCGATGGCTCGGCCGACCTCGAACGAGGCGAGCGTAACGCCGCCGACCGCGAGCCCGATCAGTGCCAGCACCGCCCAGATTCTGCGCTCGAAGAGGTGCTCGCTGCTACGGGGAGGCGAGCGCATCGTCGCCGGGTCGGGTGCATCCTGCGCGAGCGCGACGGCCGGGAGACCGTCGGTGACGAGATTGACAAGGAGCACCTGGACGACCGAGAGCGGCACGCCGAGACCGGCGCCGATGGCGACCGCGAATGCGAGCACTTCGCCGAGGTTCGCCGAGAGCAGGAAGGCGACGAACTTGCGGATGTTGTCGCCGATGCGGCGCCCTTCGGCGACGGCGACGACGATCGTTGCGAAGTCGTCGTCCGTCAAGACAATCGAGGCGGCCTCGCGCGCTGCTTCAGTTCCCGATCGACCCATGGCGATACCGACATCGGCGCGGCGGAGGGCGGGCGCGTCATTGACGCCGTCGCCGGTCACGGCGACGATCTCGCCGCGTTCTTGGAGCCAGGTGACGAGCGCGAGCTTCTCGGCCGGAGTGGCTCGCGCGAGTATCGCCTCGTCCCGGAGGCCGACGGCGTGCCCGATTGTGCGCGCAGTGGCCGGGTGGTCTCCGGTCAGCATGCGAACGGAGATGCCGGCGTGCATTGCAGCGGCGACGGCGTCAGCGCTCGTCTCCCGAAGGGGATCGTGAAGGGCAACCACCCCGAAGACGTTGCCGTCGGTCTCGACGGCCTCGTCGAGGACCGTCTCCGCTCCGAGCGGCCGGACCGCCACGGCGAGCACGCGAAACCCTTCCGAAGCCCAGGATGCGGCCGCGTCGAGCAGCGTATGATCGCGTGCGCCGGTCAGGCCGGCGACGATCTCCGGCGCGCCTTTCGTGTACGCACGCCGTCCGTCGCGGTCGGCCCAGACGAGCGTCATCCGCTTGCGATCCGAATCGAACGGCAGCTCGTAGAGGAGCTCGCGGCCCGCGGCAAGGTCCTCGTGGGAGATGCCCCGCTCGCGTGCGGCCAGCAGCAGCGCCGTCTCGATCGGATCGCCGACGAGCTCGTCGCCGACCGCGCGCGCGGTGGAGGCCAGCACTGCGGCTTCCAGCAGCGCATGCTCGTCGAGCCCTGGCGCAGGTAGCAGGCCCGCAACCCGGATCCGGTTCTCCGTCAGCGTCCCGGTCTTGTCGGTGCAGATCACCGACGTCTCGCCGAGCGTCTCGATCGCGGCGAGGCGGCGCACGATCGCCCCTCTTCGCGCCATCGCCCGCGCACCAAGAGCAAGCGCGGCGGTGACGGTCGCCGCGAGCCCCTCAGGTACTGCTGCAACGGCCACGGCGACCGCGGTCAGAAACGACACACGCAGGGGCTCACCGCGCAGGAGCATCACGCCACCGAGCACGATCGTGATCGCGACACCGGCGACGACCATCTGGCGGGCGAGCCGGCCGAGCCGCCGCGTGAGCGGCGTCGGCGGCGGCGCTGCGTCCGACGCCAGCACCTCGATCCGCCCGAGCTCGGTCTCCGCACCGGTCGCGCAGACGAGGCCGCGGCCGTGGCCGCGGGTGACGCCGGTGCCGGCGTAGAGCATCGATGTCCGCTCGGCGAGCGGCGCACTCGACTCGACGGGCCGGACGTGCTTGGAAACGGGGAGCGACTCGCCGGTGAGAGCCGACTCGTCGGCCTCGAGCGCCCGGGCCCCGGTCAGGCGCACGTCGGCTGCGACGCGATCTCCCTCGCCGACCTGCAGCACGTCGCCGGGAACGATGTCTTCGGCGGCGACCGTCCGCTCGATGCCGTCTCGCACGACGAGCGCCGTCTGCGTGAACGCCTGCGAGAGCGCGCGGATCGCGCGCTCGGCCCCCGCCTCTTGCCAGAAGCCGAGCAGGCCGTTGATGACGACGATCGACCCGATCGCGGCTCCCTCGACGGTGTCGCCGATCGCGACCGAGATCGCCGTCGCCACGAGCAGCAGCGCCACCAGTGGGTCGAGCAGCTGGCCGAGCGCGAGGCGCACGAAGCGCGGCCGCCGCTGCGGCCGGGGCCGGTTCGGTCCGTGACGGGCAAGACGTGCAGCCACTTCGACCGAGCTGAGGCCGCGATCGGGATCGGTCGCGAGTGCGGCCGCAACCTCTACCGCTGCGGCGGCGTGGGCCGGCCTTTCTGTCATCAGCGGCGTGACCGCCGTCGCTACCGCCTCCTCTCAGGGAATGAACTCCGGGTAGTCGGAACGCCGCAGCGGTTGACGCAGCAGCAGACCTTCGCCGCTGAAGACGCGGACAAGGCGCCCCTGGAGCCGCAGGTTGACCCGGTCGACGCCTGCCACGGCGGTCAGCGTGTAGACGAGCTGGGCCAGCCGCCAGTTCATCGAGGCGCTGCCGCCGCCGGAGGCAAAGCGGCTGGAGAGATCGACCGTGGCCAGGCCGTGCTTCACGGTCAGGCCGAGAAGCCGGCTGCCCGAAGGAACGGTCGAGCTGAGACCGCGGTGACGCTCGGCCGCCGTCGGGCCGGCGAGGAGGCCGGAGACAGCAGCCGAAGCGGGCGTTCTCGCCGGGGCGACGCGGTGCACGGCTACACCGTGCTCGGCGTGCAGGAAGTAGACGTGGACGGTTGCCGCCGAGGTGCCTGCGGGTGCTGCCAGCCCGATCGCTGCGGCGGCAGCGAGCTCCATGAGCATCGGAGACTCCTCTCAGTCGTGGAGGGCGCGGAGCGCGTTGACGATCACGCCGACGTCGATCACCTCCTGCACGAGCGCGCCCTCGACGGGCGGGAGATAGCCTGCCGCGGCGACACCCATGGCGACGAGCGAGAGGCCGATGCCGATGAGAACGCTCTGGCGGGCTATGTACAGGGAACGCCGTCCGATCCGGATCGCGTCGGCGACGCGGTCGACCCGGTCGACGAGTATCACCGCGTCCGCGGTCTCCGAGGAGACGGTCGCGCCGGCCGAGCCCATCGCGATGCCGACGTCGGCCAGCGCGAGCGCCGGCGCGTCGTTGATGCCGTCTCCGACCATCACGACGCCGCGCAACTCAGGTCGCGAACGGACTGCGCGCACGACTTCGAGCTTCTGGTCGGGCGTCTGCTCGGCGTAGACGCGGTCGACGCCGAGCGTCTTGCCGATCGCGTCGGCGACAAACCGCTTGTCACCGGTCACGAGAGCGACGTGCCGGATGCCGACCGCGCGCAGGCGCGCGACGAGCTCACTCGACTCCTCCCGCAGCCGGTCTCCGATCAGCACCACTCCGGCGAGCGTGCCGTCGACGCCGACCAGCACCTTCGCCGCTCCGCCGTCCAGACCCGTGGGAACGGTCACGCCGATCCCGTGTTCCCGGAGCCAGCTCGCGCTTCCGACCAGGACATCGTGGCCGTCGACGGTGCCGCGCACGCCGCGGCCGAAGACCTCCTCGGAGTGCGTGGGCAAGGCGAGGGTGAGCTTGCCGGCCTCGGCTCCTGCGACGAGCGCTTTCGCGAGCGGGTGCGCGGACAGCTGATCGAGCGAGGCGGCCAGGCGAAGTGTCTGCTCGACGGGGATCCCGTTGGTCGCGACAACCCGATCGAGCTCGGGGTGGCCGAGCGTGATCGTTCCCGTCTTGTCGAGTAGGACCGAGCGCGCCTCGCCGAGCCGCTCGATCGTTCCCGCCCCCTTGACGACGACGCCCGCGCGGGCGGCGCGGGACAACCCCGACATGAGCGCGATCGGCGCCGCCAGGATCAACGGGCACGGTGTCGCAACGACGAACACCGCGAGGGCCCGCACCGGATCGCCGGAAACAACCCAGGCGATCGCCGCGACAACCATCGTCGCAGGCAGGAAGAACAAGGCGTAACGGTCGGCGATCCGCACGAACGGCGCCCGCTGCTGCTCGGCCTGCTCCACGAGCCGCACCAGCGCCGCATAGACGCTCTCGGACGCGGGCCGCAGCGCCCGCAACTCGAAGGAGACACCCGCCGCGGCGGTACCGCTGCGCACCGACCCGCCGGGGTGGATCGTGACCGGCAGCGGCTCTCCCGTCAGCGCGGACTCGTCGACGATCGCCTCGTCACTTTCGACCATCCCGTCGACCGGCACCACCTCGCCCGCCCGAACGAGCACGACATCACCGGCCGCGACCTCTTCGACCGGCACCTCGACCAGCGCATCGCCCCGGCGCAGGAGCGCCGAGCGAGGGGCGCGCTCCACGAGCGCGGTCAACTCGCGGCGCGCCCGCCGGTTCGCCGACTCCTCCAACGCGTTTCCGCCGGCGAGCATCAACGCCACCACTGCACCAGCGAGGTACTCCCCAAGTACGAGCGCGCCCGCCATCGAGACCAGCGCGATCGCGTCCACGCCCACGTTCCGGCGCAGCAACGAGCGGAGAACCGAGAACGTGAGCGGAACGAGCAGCATCGCCGTCGTCGCCGCCCACAACCAGTCCGCGGGCCGATGCATCCCGGCGACGTAGAGACCCAGCCCGAGAAGAACGGCAAGGAGCGCGGCCGACGCCGTCAGGCGCGACGCATTGCCACGCATACTGGCGCCAAGCGCCTCGACCCGTACGCCCCTCATGCTACTCAAGGTAGGCCGCCTTCCCGGTCGGCGCATTGGGGGGATTCACCCTCCTGTGTCCGTGGTTTCCCGCATTTCCGGCCGCAGCCGAGCTCGCCGTCCGAGAGGCAATCCTCGCATCGTTTGCGGAATAGAACCGAGTCGGATCAGTGGTCTCCGCGATGACCCGGCGGTCGCGGGCGGAGAGGGTTGAGGCATGGGATCGACGGCGCTGTGACAGTCGCGCTCCGTTCGAGCGCCGACGCCGGGCAGGGGCTCTCGGAGACCGAGGCAGCGCGCCGCCTTGCCGAGCGAGGCCCGCCGTCACGTGCGCGCACGAGCCGCTCATACGCGAGCATCGTCCGTGCCAACGTCTTCACCATCTTCAACCTGATCCTCGCTGTCGCCGGCGGTCTCACCCTGGCGTTCGGCGAGTGGCAAGACGCGCTCTTCCTCGGCGTCCTCGTAGCGAACGCCGGGATCGGGACGGTGCAGGAAGTCCGGGCGAAGCGGGCGCTCGACCGGCTCACGGCTCTCGTGATGCCGCACGCAACCACCGTCCGCGACGGAGCCGCGCGACAGCTGCACGTGGAGGAGCTCGTCACCGGTGACCTCGTCCGGATCGGGCCGGGCGACCAGGTCGTCGCCGACGGTACGCTCGAGCAGGCCGAGTCGCTGCGGCTTGACGAGTCGATCCTCACCGGCGAGTCGCGGGCGGTCGAACGGTCGGCGGGGGACGAGGTGCGCTCAGGGTCGTTCGCGGTCGAAGGCGTCGGCGCCTACACCGTCACGGCGGTCGGCGAGCAGAGCTACGCCGCTCGTCTAACCGGTGAGGCGCGCTCGTTCCGTCATCCACGCTCGCCGCTCGAGCGGGCGTTGAACCGCCTGCTCTTCGTGCTGGTCGCCGTGATGGTGCCGCTCGGCGTGGCGCTCGGCTACGCGCTGTGGCACCGCCACGCACCGCTGCACACCGCGGTGCCGATCTCGGTCGCCGCCGTTGTCACTCTCGTACCCGAAGGGCTCGTGCTCCTCGCGAGCCTCACCTACGCGGTCGCCGCGCTGCGGATGGCCCGCCGCGGCGCGCTGGCGCAGCAGCTGAACGCGATCGAATCGCTCGCCTCGGTCGACATCGTCTGCCTCGACAAGACCGGCACGCTCACCGAGCCGGCACTGCGTGTCACGGGTCTCGTCGGCCCCGACTCGCTTCAGGGCGAGCTCGGCCGCTACGCGGCATCCGAACCGGCACGCAACGCCACGCTCGAGGCGATCGCAGCCGCCTTTCCGGCCGAACCGTCACCGGTAGAGGAGCAGCTGCCGTTCTCGTCGCGGCAGCGCTTCGGCGCACAGAGGATCGGCGGTGTCGGCTACATCCTCGGCGCACCCGAGCACTTCGAGCTCGACGGCCTCGGCCCCGAGGCCGAGCACGCCGCCGGCGAGGGCCGGCGCGTGCTCGCCTTCGGCATCGCAGACCGGCTCGAGGACGAACGGCCGCAGGCACGGGGACTCGTGCTCCTGGCCGAGCGGCTGCGGCCCGAAGCACGCGCGACCGTCGACTGGTTCCGGAGCGAGGGAGTCGAGCTGAAGGTGCTCTCCGGCGACCGTCCCGAGACCGTCGCCTCGATCGCCCGCGACGCCGGCATCGAAGGCCCCGCACTCGACGCGTCCACGCTGCCGGTTGACCCGGAGGAGCTGCGGCGCGTCGTGCTCGAGCACGCGGTATTCGGCCGCATCTCGCCGCAGGACAAACGGCGCGTCGTCGAGGCGCTGCGCAACGCGGGCCGCTACGTCGCGATGGTCGGCGACGGCGTCAACGACGTCCCTGCGCTCAAGGCCGCCCACCTCGCGATCGCCCAGGGCACCGGCACCCAGATGGCCCGCAGCGTCGCCGACATCGTCCTCGTCCGGGGCGAGTTCGCAGCTGTGCCCGCCATGGTCGCCGAGGGACGCAAGATCCTCCGGAACGTCCAACGCGTCGCGAAGTTGTTCGTGACCAAGTCCGCCTTCGCTGCCTTCCTCGTCCTCTCGATCGGGCTCACCCCCATGGCCTACCCGCTGCTGCCACGCCAGCTGACACTCGCCGCCTCGCTCACGATCGGCATCCCCGGCTTCTTCCTCGCGCTCGCCCCCAGCTCCGGCCGCTACAGCGCGCGCGGGTTCCTGCGCGAGCTCGCCCGCTTCGCGCTCCCGGCCGGAACTGCCGCCGGGCTCGGCGTTCTCTCCAGCTACCTCTTTGCACTCAACGTGCTCGACCTCAGACTTGCGGCCGCCCGGACCGTTGCCGTGACGGTGCTCGTCCTCGTCGGGCTCTACCTGATCCTCGCGCTCGAAGCCGAGGGCCGCCGTCGAAGCGCCGCGATCTCTGCGCTCTGCGTGACCCTGCTCACCGCCTACGTCGTCATCCTTCTCGTGCCGTTCGCACGACACTTCTTCGCGCTCGCCGCGCCCGGACCAGCCGTGCTCCTTCCCGCGCTTGCAGGTGCGACGATCGCCGTGGCCGGGCTCGCAGCGGTCGACAATCGCTTTATCCCGTTCATCGGGCGCGAAAGCGGCGAGGAAGGAGGAGTGCAATGAGCACTGACGTGATCGTCGTCGGGGTCGACGGCTCGGAACCGTCGAGGGCAGCCCTGCGATGGGCGGTCGAAGAGGCACGCCTGCGTCACGCACGGGTACTCGCGGTGCACGCGTGGTGGACCTACCCCATGCAACCTCCGAACCGGCCGCCTGCCGCCGATGAGCCGGAGCGCTTGCGCGACGACGACGCGAGCGACAGGGTGCAAGCCTTCGTCACCGAGACGCTGGGTGAGCGGCCGGACGTCGAGGTCACGCCCGTCGCCGTGCAGGGTGCCCAGGCCTCCGCCGCACTTGTCGATGCCGCCGGGGACGCAGATCTGCTCGTCGTGGGCTCGCGCGGGGCCGGAGGCTTCACCGGTCTTCTCCTCGGCTCCGTCAGCCAGCAGTGCACTCACCATGCACCGTGTCCGGTCGTGATCGTGCGAGGCGCCCAGGCAGCGAAGCCGCGTCGGGGTTGACGCTCGTTCGCACGACGGGGCACACACCTCCGATTACGTGCGGTCAGGCGGCTGGGCGTACACGTTGTCCTCCGCGACGAGACGCCGCCAGCGAAGTGTTCGAAGCATGAGCGCGAGGGCCGCAAGCCCGAGCGCAACGTTCACGGTCGAGAGGATCGCTTTCATCCCGACACTGAGGCCGAGCACCGCGCTCCTCGATGCCTGCCCGGCGAGTATGTAGACGAGTAGGACCTGCTCGGTTCCGATCCCGGCCGGCGTGAGCGGCACGATCGTCGAGAGACTGTGCGTCACTTGCACGCGAAGCACGTTCGTGTAGGTCGCGGGCACGTGGAACGCTCGGAGGAGGAAATAGATCGTCGCGAGCCGCAGCGCCCAGTCGACGAGCTGCCATGCGACGACGCCCCGGAAATAGCGGACCGGCGTGCGGAGAATCGTAAAGCCCTGCCTTACGCGGCGACGGAAATCCGCGAGCTTCGCCGCTGCCCACAGCCCGAGCACGAAGCCGAGAACGAGCATCGCCGCGGCCGTCGCGGTGGCTGCCCGCGGATGGCGAAAGAGCCAGAACCAGTCGACCGCCGGCATTCGGTCGAGGATGCGAACTCCGGGCAAGACCCGCTCGTGAAGCGCCCAGAGCAGGAGCGCGGCCGAAAGCGTGACATCGACGAGCGTCTCGACGAGCAGCGACGCTGCGAGCGTCGGATAGCGCGCGTCTTCGACGCGACGCTTGACGAGGTAGAGCTTGACGAGATCGCCCGCACGCACCGGCACGATCGCGTTCACGCCCGTGCCGGCGGCGTACGCACCGAAGACCGTCCGCCACCGGAGGCCGCTCCCCGGATACGCCGCGGCCAACACGTTTTGCCACGCGCGGCTACGAGCGCTCATCTTCGCGACCTGACAGACGAGCGCAAGAAGAACCGGAGCCCACGCAACCGCCCGCAGGTGGTCGAAAAACGCCTGAAACGCGTCGAGAACGCCGCCCATCACCCACCAGTCTCGCCGACCAGGTGGTCGAATCCGTACTTGTCCGCACACGGACTGGGGCTGACCCGGAAGCGTCCGCGCCCATGGCCGGGGGATGACGAAGGCGCCAAGGGGAGCATCCCCAGCCTCGGAGGTGCGACATGCAAGCTGCGAAAACCGCGTCGCCTGCCGGCGCCGGCCGCCTTGTCTTCGCCCGGATACTCGCGGGCGTCGATGGTTCAGAACAGGCCCTCGAGGCCGCCCGACAGGCCGCGCTACTGCAGGACGCCCGCGGGGAGCTGACCCTGCTGGCGGTGTGGAACCTCGCGCCGCCGCTCGTCGGCGCCACCGGGACCCGCGTTCCTTCCTATTTCGACGAGGACATCCAGCGCGGGCACGCCGAGAAGGCGCTACTTGCCGCGCGCGAGCACGTCGCACCGCACACGGCTCCCGTGGGCAAGATCGTCCGCGGCACCGTCTGGGACCAGCTGATCCAGGAGATCGAACGTCAGCAGGACACGCTCGTCGCCGTCGGCAGCAGCGGACTCGGCCGGATGCGGGGCATCGTCGCCGGTTCCGTCGGGACCGAGATCATTCACAACGCCCCCTGCTCGGTCCTCGTTGCCCGCCGGCCTAAGGGCTCGTTTCCTCACCGCATCGTCGTCGGCATCGACGGCTCTCCGGAGTCGGCTGCCGCGTACGCCGCCGCGCGCTACCTCGCCGACCGCTTCAGCGGGCAACTCACACCGATCGTCGCCTGGGGCGGCAAGCGTGTCGACGAACGCATGCTCGCTGTGATCGCCGCCGGAAGTCATGAGGACGCAAGCGAGCCGCCCGCGAGAGCGCTCGTCGCAGCGGCGGCCGAGGCCGACCTCATCGTCGTCGGCAGTCGTGGACTCCACGGCTTCCGCTCGCTCGGGTCCGTGTCGGAGCGCGTCGCCCACGAGGCAGCCTGCTCGACCCTGATCGTGCGCGAGCCGGTCTGGCAGCGCGTCGCCGAGGAGCTCGGCGGCTGACCAGGCCTAGAATGGCTGGAGCTCTCGCGATCCTCGGCGGTCGAGGAATACGAGCGGGAAGGTTAGGGATGCCGTGAACTTCGGGTAGTGGGAGGACATGGCCGTTGCGAGGCAGCGCAGGTCGGCCACTTTCCGGCTTCCTCTACATTCCCCACGAGTGCTGCGGCGCCTCTGCCTCCTCCCCGGCGTGAGCGGCGCGTCGTGGGCGGCGGTCGCGCTGCTGCTCGCGCTCGCGACGTGGCAAGTACCGGGCATGGTGCCCCAGGCCGGCCTCGACCCGTCGTGGCGGATCGCACTCCATCTCGCGGCGTTCCACGGGCTCGACTTCGGGCGGGACATCGTGTTCACGTACGGGCCCCTCGGCTTTCTTTCGATACCGCTCCTCGTCACGACGACGACGGCCGTTTCGGCCTTTGCGTACGCCGCCGCGGCCCAACTCGGTCTGGCACTCGTCGTGGTGTTCGCGGCGTCACGCACCTACGGGAGGTTCACCGGGACGCTGCTCGCGTTTCTCGCGCTCGGCCTCGGGCTCTCGCTGAGCGACGTCGCCGTCTACGTCGCCTTCTTCGCCGCCGTCTGGCTGCTGGAGCGAGACGACACACCGACCGAGTGGTGGCTGCTGCCGCTCGGCGGTGCGCTGGCCGCCTTCGAACTGCTCGTGAAGCTGAACGCGGGCATTGTGTGCCTCGCGCTCATCGCGCTCGCGGCCTGGCGGCTGCCGCCGGGGCGCGTGCGGGCCGAGCTCGTACTCGCGGGCTCGTTTGCGCTCTCGCTGCTCGTGCTCTGGGTGCTGACCGGAAACCCGGTCGCCGGCCTGCCCCACTGGCTCCGCGAGTCCTGGGCGGTCGTCTCCGGCTACACGGATGGGATGGCGCTCGAGGCGCGCGGGAGGGCGGCCGAGTACGTCTGGGCAGCCGTGCTGCTCACGGGTGCGGGTGTATTGCTCGTGACTCATCTGCTCCGCCTGCCGCGCGCCCGAGCCGCGGCGCTCCTGCTCGTCGTGGCCGGCTACACGTACGCAAGCTTCAAGGAGGGCTTCGTGCGCCACGACGCGCAGCACGATCTCCAGTTCTTCGGCGCGTTCGGTCTCAGCTTGCTCGCCTTCCGCTGGCGGGGCGCTGCTCGCTGGGGCGCTCTGGCCCTACTGCTCGGCACTGTCGACGCTACCCTCGGCTTCCGGGGAATCGGCCTCCGGGAGCTCTTCTTCGCCGCGTTCGGCGTCAGCCTGGTCGCCTTGCGCCGACGCGGCGCTCGCCGCTTCGCCGCTCTCGCCCTGCTGCTCGGCATCGTCATCGCCACACCTGTCATGCTCGAACTCGGGATCTGGCAGCTCTACCGTCCCGTCGCGCGCGCGCGCGCCGCCGTCGACGATGGGCGCACGCTCGCCGAGGGTGGGCGGCGTCGCCG
Source organism: Gaiellaceae bacterium (assembly GCA_041499745.1). Taxonomy (GTDB): domain Bacteria; phylum Actinomycetota; class Thermoleophilia; order Gaiellales; family Gaiellaceae; genus Palsa-739. The sequence continues at coordinate 13,674 of JBGQKY010000014.1, read as the reverse complement.
CGAATTGGAGAGCGCGAAGGCGGCGGTGCGTGCCCAGCTCGCCGTGCCGCAGGGCGACCTCCGCCTCTTGCAAGGTGAGAGCGTCGACGTCGTCCCGTACGAGATCTCCGCCGTGTGGGCATACGGCTTGCGCTGGCGCCCCGAGCCACTCCTCCAGTGGTACGCGGCTTACACCGGTGGTCTCGACAGGCTAAACGCGGTAGCGCTCGAGCGGCGCGGCGCCGAGCGCATCCTTCGGCGGACGGGCACGATCGACAGTAGAGCGCCGGACTTCGACGCGCCGGCGACGCATCTCGCGCTCATGTGCCATTACCGGGAGCTCGCCGCAGGCTCGGGCTGGGAAGTGCTCGCGCGCACGCGCGACCGCTGCGGCAGTGCCCGCGTGCTGGCGACGGTCCAGGCGCGGGCCGGGGAGACTGTGCGGGTGCCGCGGGCACAGGCGAACGAGATCGTCTACGCACGGATCCGCTTTCCGCGCTCGCTCGCCGCACGGCTCGAGTCGCTGGTGTTCAAGCCGCTCCGGTTGCCGCGGATCGATCTCGGCGGCAGCGACTTCCGCTTCATTCTCGGAAACGCGGACGGCCCCCTCATCCTGCGCATCCCCCGGAGCGCCGGCCTCTCGCCGTACTTCGGCGCCGGCGTCTCGTACGACTCCTTCCGCATCCGGCGTGTGCCCTCGCCCTTCTCCGTCGAGTTCCACGCGCTGCCGATCGGCGGCGGCCGCCGTCAGCGCTGACGCGGTCCCGACGGGTCGACGCCGTAGACCTCCTGCGCCGCATCCGGTGTGAGGTGGCGATTGCGCACGTCGGCGCGGACCGCTTCGGGATCGCGCTCGCTCGGGTCGCCGTAGCCGCCGCCTCCACCGGTGCAGCCGCGGACGACGTCACCGCGCTTGAGCACGAGTCGCGTGGCCTTGAGCACGTGGCGCTCATCGTCGCGGCCGGGGTTGATGACGAGATCCGGCGGCGTGGCGGCACCGCCGCCGAACAGCCCCCACGCCGGGGTCTCCGAGCGCTCCCACCACAGCGAGACGAACGCCTGGTCGCACTCGATCTCGAACTCGCGGATGACCCCGTTGCCCCCGCGCCACTGTCCGGCGCCACCCGAGTCCGAACGGAAGCCGTAACGCCGGACGTAGAGCGGGAGCCTCGTTTCGAGGATCTCGATCGGGAAGTCCTTCATTCCGGCGTTGACGCTGTTGATGACGCCGCTCTCGCCGTCGGACCCGTTCCAGCCGCCCCAGCCCCCGACCGTCGGCTCGATGTGGAAGAAGCCGTCGCCGGTGCGGTTGTCGAGCCCTGCAACGGTGAAGATCATCGAGTCGCCGTAGCTCGCCGCGGCGGCGCGGTCGGGCAGCACCGGGGCCAGCGCCTTCACCACCAGGTCGATCAGCAGGCCGAGCGGGCTGAAGTACCAGGCACAGGGAAACGGCTCCGTTGCCCCGAGCACCGATCCCGTCCGCACCTGCACCGTCAGCGGCGCAAAGGAGCCGCCGTTGGTGGGGAGATCGGCCGCGACCAGCAGCTTGTAGGCGACGCGGCAGGCCGAGACCGCCTGTGCCTCGCCGCAGTTCACCGGCCCGTGCGCTGCGTCGGCCGAGTCGCGCAGGTCGATCGTCATGTCGCCGCCGCTGATCGTGACCCGCACGCGCACCGGAACGGGCTCGGTCGAGACGCCGTCGTTGTCGAGCGCACCCTCGGCCTCGTAGACGCCGTCGGGAATCGCGCCGATCGCCTCCCGTTCGAGCCGCTCGGTCTGCGCGAAGATCTCGTCGCGTGCCGCCGCGACCACCTCGGCGCCAAACCGATCGATGATCGCTGCGAGCCGGCGCTCTCCGGTGCGCGCGCAGGCGATCTGCGCGTTCAGATCGCCGATCGCCGGATACGAGAAACGAGTGTTGCGCGACAGCAGGTCGACGACGTCACGCCGTTCACGTCCACCCTCGACTACCTTCGTCGGACCCAGCCGGAGGCCCTCCTGGTAGATCTCGGTCGAGTCCATCGGCGCCCCCGCGTCCTTCGCGCCGACGTCGAGCCAGTGCGCGCGCGACGCCGCGAAACCGACGAGCTCGCCGCCGTGGAAGATCGGCCCGTAGACGGTGATGTCGTTCAAGTGCGTGCCGGCGAGATAGGAGTCGTTCATGATCCAGACGTCGCCCGGCTGCCAGGCTTCGCGTCCGTACATCTCCTCGGTCACCCGCGTGCACACCTCGAGGTTTCCGAGGAAGATCGGGAGCCCCGACGACTGGCCGAGAACGCGATGCTCCGCGTCGAGCAAAGCGACCGAGCAATCCTTCAGCTCGTAGATGATCCACGTGTACGCCGAGCGGATCAGCGTCGCGTTCATCTCGTCGGCCGCTGAGTTGAAGGCGTTGCGAATGACCTCCGTGGTGATCGGGTCGGCGGCGACGATTGCCATCAGAGATCCTTTCCGATGCTGACGATGAGAAAGCCGAACGCGTCGACGGTGAGGATGCAACCGGGCGGGACAACGGTCGTCGCCGTCCCTTCCTCGACGATGACGGGGCCCGGGATCGTCGCGCCGGCGGCGAGGCCGCGCCGATCGACGACCATCGTCTCGCACCGCCTGCGGTCGAAGGTGACGTCGTGCGTGCGCGAGCGGAGGTCGCCGCCGGCCGCGGCGATCGCTTCGGGCTCGAGCCGCTCGAGGTCGCCGAGCGCGGCCGAGCGGACGGCGACGAACTCGACGGGTGCTCCCGGGTTGGAGTGGCCGTAGCGGAAGTCGTGCGCTGCGTTGAAGCGTTGCGTCATCTCCTCGAGGAAGCCCTCGGCGACAGGCGCGTCAGCCGCATCGATCGGAATCGTGAGCGTGTACTCCTGCGCTTCGTAGCGCATGTCGATCGCATGCTCGACGCGGCACGCGCCGGCGGGAATGCCTTCCGCCTCCAGCGCCTCGCGCCCTTCCGACTCCAGCTCGGCGAGCAGCGAGGCGAGCTCGGCCAGATCGGCGGTGCCCGCCCGGCGGAAGAACGTGCGGCTGAAGTCGCGCCGGATCTCGGTCTCGAGCATGCCCCACGCGGAGAATGCACCCGGCAACCGCGGGACGATCACCTCGCCGATGCCGAGCTCCTGCGCGAGAAATGCCGCGTGCATCGGACCCGCTCCGCCGAAGGCGACGAGCGCGAAGTCGCGCGGCTCGATGCCCTGCTCCACCGTGAGCGTGCGGATCGCCTGGGCCATCTTCGCGTTGATGACGTCGATGATCCCCTCTGCCATCTCGACCGCGTCGAGCCGGAGCTCGGCGCCCAGGGATCTCACGGCCTCCTGAGCGTGCTCGGGGTAGAGCGACATCGTCCCGCCCGCGAACGTGTCCGGATCGATCCGGTTGAGGACGAGGTTCGCATCCGTCACGGTGGGCCGCGTTCCGCCGCGCCCGTAGCACGCGGGCCCCGGATCTGCGCCCGCGCTCTCGGGACCGACCCGTAGACCGCCCGCTTCGGTGTACGCGAGCGAGCCGCCGCCGGCGCCGATCGTGTGGATGTTCGCGATCGGCATCAGGAGCGGCAGCCCCTCGAGCGACGTTTCGGTCGTGATGTCGGGCTTGCCGCCGATCACGAGGCTCACGTCGAAGCTCGTCCCGCCCATGTCGACGCCGATCAGGTTCGGGCGATCGAGCGTGCGCGCAAGCGCGACCAGACCCATGGTGCCGCCGACCGGTCCGGAGAGCAGCGTCTGGAGTGGCCGCTCGCGCGCCGAGTCGGCCGTGACGACGCCGCCGCTCGATTGCATGACGTGCAGCGGCACGGAGAGACCGCGGTCGCGCATCTCCGACTGGAGCCGCTCGATGTAGCGGCGGATAACCGGTGCCGTGTACGCCTCGAGCACCGACGAGGAGGTGCGCTCGTACTCGCGCCACTCGCGGGCAACGCGGTGCGAGAGCGAAATCGTGACGCCGTCGAGTTCCTCCTGCAGGATCTCCGCGGCGCGCAGCTCGTGCGCGGGGTTGAGGTAGCTGAACAGGAACGAGATCGCGACGGCGCCGAATCCTTCCTCGGCCACACGGGCGGCGGCGGCGCGCACGGCACCCTCGTCCAGTGGGGCTCGCTCCTCCCCGCGGTAGTTGAGCCGGCCGGAGATCTCGACGATGTCGCTGCGCGGCACGAGGGGCTCGGGCTTTCGGTAGTGAAGGTCGTACAGGCGCAAGCGGTTGCCGCGCGCGATGTGGTAGGCGTCCCCGGCGCCTTCCGTGGCGAGCAGCAGGACCTTTTCCCCCTTGCGCTGTAGGAACGCGTTGAGGCCGACCGTCGTTCCGTGGACGGTGAAGGCGATCTCGGCCGGCGACTCGATCACCTGGGCAAGACCGGCGAACACGCCCTCGGTCAGGTCGTTCGGTGTCGTCGACGCCTTGCCCGCCGCGTATGCGCCGCTCTCCTCGTCGTAGGCCACGACGTCCGTGAACGTGCCGCCGATGTCCATCGAGACGCGATATCGCCCCACTTGTGCTCCTTTCACCGTCCGCGCGCTTTCGCCGTCGCGTCCACGTCAACCTCTCCCGCTGCTGTGAGCACGACGCCGTACAGTGACCGGGCGTCCTCGAGCGAAACGTAGTCGTTCAGCGCATCGGAGGCCACGGCGGCCGGGTCGCGACGAAGCGGATCGCCGTAGCCGCCGCCGTGGCCGGTGTGGATGCGGATCACGTCACCCTCGTTCACCTCGAGTGCGGTGACGACCGCGTACTCCTCCACCGACCCGCCCGCGCGCACCACCTCGGCGTAGTTCGGGGCGCCCTCGCGCCCGCCCTCGAGCGCCCACGGCTTGTGGGTGTTACGCGTGTACGCGCACGTGAAGAAGCAGCCGTTCGACCGGACGCGATACTCCACGACGATTCCCTTCCCGCCTCGGTGCTCGCCCTCCCCGCCGGGCGCATCGTTCAGCGCCAGCCGGTCGACGTAGAGCCCGTACCTCGTCTCGGCGACCTCGGCGGGACAGTTGAACGTGTCGCCGTGGAAGCCGCTGAAGATCGCGCTGTTTCCGTCCCGCTCCCGCGATCCGCCCCAGCCCCCGACCTGCGGCTCGACGATCGTGAAGTGCCGCCCCGTGTCCGGATGCGGACCGCCGATGAACGTCCCGCAGATCGAGCCGAAGCTTCCGGCCGGCAGCCGGTCGCCCAGGTGGGACGCCAGGCACCGCCAGATCAGGTCGTAGAGGCGAATCTCGACCTCGTAGTAGATCGCGAACGCGGCGCCGGGGTTCGGGTCGAAGATCGAGCCCGGGCGCGTCAGCACCCTCAGCGGACGGAAGTGCCCGCCGTTGGCGGCGCCGTGGGCGTCGGTGATGTTCATGAAGACCATCTGCGCGGCGATCAGCGACCCGTCGCGCGAGGCGTTGTTCGGCCCGTAGTCCTGGTCCGGGTTGTCGCGAAGGTCGACCAGGAACTCGTCGTCTGTGATCTCGACCGTGACCTTGTAGACGGCGCCGCTGTCCTGCTCCTCCTCGAGTGTGAACGTACCCTTCGGCAGGCCGGTGAGCGCATGCCGCGCCACCTGCTCACCGTAGTCCATGAAGAGGTCGAGCGCGGTCACGAAGGTCTCGAGCCCGTACTTGGCGACGAGGTCGAGGATCCGGCGCTCGCCGACGCGCGCCGCGGCGATCCCCGCCCACATGTCGCCCTGGAGGAAGTCCGGGAGCCGGCTGTTCACCTTCATGATCTCCATCACGGACTTGATCGGCTCACCGCCCGCGACGAGCTTGACGGCGGGAATACGCAGTCCCTCCTGGTAGATCTCACGTGCCTCGTTCGAGATCGAGCCCGGCACCATGCCGCCGACGTCGTTCCAGTGCGCGATGTTCGCCGTCCAGGCGACGATCCCACCGTCGGCGAACACCGGCATCGCGAGCACGACGTCGTTCAGGTGCGTCACGCCGCCGTAGAAGGGGTCGTTGGTGGCGAAGATGTCCCCCGGCGCGATCTCGCCCGGTTCGGCGTTCAGCTCGATGATCCGCTTCACCGCCTTGTCGAGGACGCCGACGAACGCGGGGATTCCGGCGCCGGACGACGCCAGGTTGCCCTCGCCGTCCGTGATCGCCGTGCCCATGTCGAGCACCTCGTAGATGATCGCGCTCATCGCGGTCTTGCGGAGCGCGGCAAACATCTCGTCCGAGATCGCCTGGAGCGAGTTCTGGATGATCTCGAGGGTGATCTGGTCGGCGGCCGTCGTCGTCACAGATCCCGACGCCCCTCGAGCCGGATGATCAGGTTCCCGTAGTCGTCGACGTCTGCCTCGTTGCCCGGGTGGACGACGCTGGTGCTGCCCTTCGTCTCCACGATGGCAGGGCCGTCGAAGCTCATACCGGGCTCGAGCAGCTCGCCTTCGTATACGGCGGCCTCGTGCACGCCTTCGGTCGCGTAGTCGACGCTGCGCCGGCCCTTCAGCGCGTCGTCGAGTGTCCGCCCCATCGCCGGCAGGGGGGCCACTTCGAGCTTCCCGACCTCGGCGATCGCGACGAGATGCAGGCCGACGAACTCGACCGGCGCGTCGAGGCGGTACGTGTACTCGCGCTCGTACGCCTCGTGGAAGGTCTCACCGGTCCGGGCGACAGCCGCAGCGTCGATCTCGCCCTCGGGCAGGAGCACCTCTACCCCGTGCTCCTGGTTCTCGTAGCGGAAGTTCCCGTAGCGGAGGAAGCGGACGCGCTCGCGCGCGACACCCTCGCGCTCGAACTGCGCGAGCGCCGTGCCGGTCACGTCGTCGACGAGCTCCGCCAGCCGCGATGCGTTGTCCGCGTTCAGACCGAGCAGGCGCGTGACGAAGTAGTCGCGCCGCAGGTCGCTCATCAGCATGCCCCACGCGGAGAACACGTCTGCGGCCCGCGGGATCACGACCTTCTGGATGCCGAGCTCGGCGGCGAGCGCAACCGCGTGCATCCCACCGCCGCCGCCGAAGGCGACGAGCGTGAAGTCGCGCGGGTCGTAGCCGCGGTTGAGCGAGATCAGCTTCAGCGCGTTGATCATGTTGTTGTTCGCGATGCGGACGACGCCGCGCGCTGCGTCCACCGCGTCGACGCCGAGCTTCTGTGCGACATCGCCCAGCGCGCGGTCGACGGCTTCCATGTCCGCCCGGATCTCGCCGCCGCAGAAGTAGTCCCGGTTGATCCGTCCGAGCGCGAGGTTCGCGTCCGTCGTCGTAGCCTGCGTGCCACCGCGGCCGTAGGCGGCCGGGCCGGGGAGCGCACCCGCCGACTGCGGGCCGACGTGCAGCTTCCCGAAGTCGTCCACCCACGCGATGCTGCCGCCGCCGTTCCCGATCTCGACGAGGTCGACGACGGGGACCATGATCGGGTAGCCGGCGAAGCGGCGGCTGCGCCCGATCCAGTAGTCCGAGACGATCTTCACGTGCCCGCCCTCGATCAGCGAGCACTTCGCGGTGGTGCCGCCGATGTCGAGCGCGAGGACGTTCTGGTCGCCGATCAGCCGCCCGAGCTCGGCGGCGCCCCAGAAGCCGCTGGCCGGGCCCGACTCAACCATCGTGATCGGGATCTCCTTCGTCTTCTCGACGGAGTCGATGCCGCAGTTCGACTGCATGATGTAGAGCTGGCCGTCGAAGCCACCTTCCCGGACGCCGCCGGCCAGGCCGCCCAGGTACCGCTCCGCGACGGGCTGTACGTAGGCCGAGAGCACCGCCGTGCTCGTTCGCTCGTACTCCCGCCACTCCCGCGTGATCTGGTGCGAGGCAACGATCGAGACCTCGGGCCAGAGCTCGGCCACCCGCTCGAGCACGGCCTGCTCGTGCGCCGGGTTCGCGTAGGAGTGGAGCAGGCAGACGGCGACCGCCTGGACACCGTCGCCGCGGAAGTCGTCGAGGATCGCCGGCAGCCCGCTCAGGTCGAGCGGCCGGCGCTCGCGGCCGTCGGGTGCGACACGGCCCGGCACCTCCCGACGGAGGTATCGCGGCACGAACGGATCACCTTTGACGTAGTGGAGGTTGAAGTAGTCGGGACGATTGCCGCGGGCGATCTCGAGCGAGTCGCGGAAGCCTTCGGTGGTGATGAGCCCCGTCTTGACTCCCTTGCGCTCGGTCAGGGCGTTGATGACGAGCGTCGTTCCGTGGGCGAGGAACGAGATGTCGTCGATCGCGACGCCGCTCTTCGCGATCACGTTCATCACGCCGCGCTCGAAGTCGGGCGGCGTCGTGTCGGATTTTGCCGTGACGATCTCCTGCTCGCCCGTGGCCGGGTCGACCGAGAAGTAGACGAGGTCGGTGAAGGTGCCGCCGACGTCGGTTGCGGCTCGAATCGTCCGGCCGGTCACAGTGCCGCGAGTATTCAGAAATGCCGTCCCAAGTGCAAATGGTCTGACCAAGCTTGACTTCGATCGCGACGGAGTCATAGCATCGGCCCACGAAGACCCCCGCTTGTATCCATGACCGGGTCAGGGATACATACCAACCCCACCCACAGGAGGGAAGGGATGAAGAGGATTGCTGTGGCTGCGACGGTCTGCGTTGTCGCTGCGGCCGTGGCGGCCAGCGCCTCGGGAGGAGCCAAGACGGGCGCATCCACGGGCTCCGCGAAGGCGACGATCAACATCGGCGTCTTCCTGGCGTCCTCGGCCAACACCTACTGGGCGGCCGAGCTCCAGGGCGCAAAGGACGCGGCGAAGAAGGCCGGCAACGTGAAGCTCACCGTCTTCGACGGGCAGTTCAACACCGGCAAGCAGCTGAACCAGCTGCGCGACGCGCTCGTCTCGAAGAAGTACCAGGCATGGTTCGTCGGCCCGAACGACGGCGGCCCGCTCACACAGACGATCAAGCAGGCGATCGCCGGCGGAGTGAAGGTCGGCTGCTCGCTCGTGCCGTGCGGACCGAACATCCGCCAGACGAAGGTGCAGATTCCGGGCCAGATCATCTTCGACGGCACGGGCTTCTTCAAGAACGGGCAGCTGCTGGGCAAGCTCGTCGAGCAGGGCTGCAAGGGCGTCGACCCGTGCAAGGTCTTCTGGATGCCGGGCCTGCCGACCCTGCCGCTCGAGAAGGCCCGGACCGACGGCCTCAACTCGGTGATCAAGAAGGACGCGAACATCAAGATCGTCTCGGTGCAAGCGGGCGGCTACCTCGCCGCGCCGGCCCTGACGGCGACGCAGAACGTGCTGCAGGCCAACCCGGACATCAACGTCATCGTGTCCTCGGGCGACCAGATGATCGCGGGCGCAGTGCGCGCCGCGGCGGCCGCGGGCAAGACCGGCATCAAGATGTACGGCAACGGCTGCACCTTCGAGGCGAAGGCGCTGATCCTCTCCGGCAAGCAGGCCGGCTGCATGGTCTACCTGCCCCGCACCGAGGGTCGCACGGTCGTCGGCCAGCTGATCAAGGCGGTGAACGGAGACACGAAGACCGGCATCTCGGTGGACTCGATCAACGACAGCTCGATCGGGCCGCTCGGGACGAAGGCGAACATCAAGAAGTTCAAGGCGGAGTTCCACTCGTAGCGACTGTTCGACAGCGGAGCGGTGTCGTGAGCGCAACGTCCACGGCGCCGCTCCGTAGTCCAATGAGGAGTCAGGCACTCAACATGCTTCTCCGGCGGATGATCCTCGCCGGGGCGACGAACGCGACAGTCCGACGGTTCGTGAACCGGTACGGAATGCGACTCGGCGGCGCGCGCTTCGTCGCCGGCGAGACGCTGGACGAGGCCGTGCCGGTGCTGCGGCGCCTCAACGACCAGCGCCTGCTCACGAACACGACGCTGCTCGGCGAGCATGTCGTCGACGAGGCGACGACGGGGCGCGTCGTCGAGGCGTACGAGACGATCCTCGAGCGGATCGCCGCCGAGCAGCTTCGGACGAACGTCGCGCTGAAGCTCACCCATCTCGGTCTCGACTACGGCGATGACCTCGCCTATGCGAACGTCGAGCGGATCGTGTGCAAGGCGGCCGAGCTCGGCAACTTCATCCGCATCGACATGGAGGAGTCGCAGTGGGTCGACGCGACCATGCGCATCTTCCGGCGCCTGCGCGAGGCCGGTCACGACAATGTCGGGACCGTCCTCCAGGCCTACCTGTACCGCAGCGAATCGGATCTGGAGTCGCTGCTCGACCTGGAGCCGCGGCTGCGCCTCGTCAAGGGCGCCTACCTCGAGCCCGATTCCATCGCCCATCCTCTGAAGGCCGATGTCGACCTGACGTACGCGCGGTTGCTCGAGCGGATGCTGCAGGGCTGTTCGCACGTCGCCGTCGCAACGCATGACGAGCGGCTGATCCAGCATGCGATCGACGTCGCACAGAGGGACGCGATCCCGCGCGACAGATTCCAGTTCCAGATGCTCTACGGCGTGCGGCCGCAGCTGCAGCTCGACCTCGTGCGGCGCGGCTACTCCGTGCTCGTCGCGACGCCGTACGGGCCCGAGTGGTACCCGTATCTCATGCGTCGCCTTGCCGAGCGGCCCGCGAACCTCCTGTTCATCGTGCGGAACCTGCTCAAGCCATGAGCGCGCCGACCGCCGGCACCCGGGTGGAGCAGCTGCCGCGCTCGGGGATCCGCGTGATGGCGGAACTCGCGCGCCGGACCGACGGGGCAATCCGCCTCGACATCGGCGATCCCGACTTCGCGACGCCGGCACACGTCGTCGACGCGATCGCCCGGGCTGCCGCCGACGGCCACACGCACTACGGACCGGCGAGCGGGCTGCCGTCGCTCCGCGCTGCGCTCGCGGAGTCGATGTCGTGCAGCCCGGAGCAGGTCGTCGTGACAGTCGGCGCCGCGGGTGCGCTCTTCTGCTCGCTGCTCGCGATCGCCGACGCCGGCGACGAGGTGCTGCTGCCCGACCCGGGGTGGGCGAATCTCGTCCCCATGACGCTTGCCGCCGGCGCGCGTCCGGTGCCGTACCCGCTGGATCGCGCGACCGGCTTCGAGGCTGACCTCGACGCGCTGGTGGCGCTGATCGGCCCGCGGACGCGGGCCCTCGTCCTCAACTCCCCAGCCAATCCGACCGGTGCCGTGTTCTCCCGCGAGGCGATCACGGCAGTCGCGACACTCGCGGCCGAGCGCGGGATCTGGCTCATCTCGGACGAGTGCTACGACGCGCTCGTGCTCGAGGGCGAGCACGTCGCAGCCGCGGCGGTGTCCCCGGAGCCGGCCGGCGTCGTCACAGTGCGCTCCTTCTCGAAGACGTTTGCGATGACCGGCTGGCGTGTCGGCTACGTCGTCGCGACCCCGGAGATCGCGGCACTCGTGGCCCGCGCGCAGGAGGCGGTGCTTTCGTGTCCGGCGACGCCGGTGCAGCTCGGCGCAGAGGCAGCGCTATGCGGGCCTCAGGACTCGGTCGAGGAGATGCGCGCCGCGTACGCGCGCAGGCGCGAGCTCGCTCTCTCGACGCTCGACGCGGGAAGCGCCGGCTATGTGCGGCCCCGCGGGGCGTTCTACGTCATGGTCGACATCGCGCCGTCGGGGCAGAGCTCCCAGGACTTCGCACTGCGGCTGCTGACCGAGAGCAAGGTCGCAGTCGTCGCCGGGAGCGCCTTCGGACTGCGGGGAGAGGGCCTCGTCCGCGTCTCCTTCGCCGCGCCGGACGAAGCGGTCGCGCGCGGGCTTACGCTCCTGGCCGAGGGGCTGCACACGCACTGGAAGGCGGCATGACGGATCTCGGCGGACGCGGCCGGCTCACCGAGCGCGCCTACACGTACGTGCGCGAGGGCATCCTCGACGGGCGCATCCCTGCGGGCACGGTGCTCACAGAGGAGGAGATCGCCGAGGCGATCGGCAGCTCTCGCACGCCCGTGCGGCACGCGCTCTCGCAGCTTCTCCACGAAGGGCTCGTGCAGATCGGCTCCCGGCGCCAGCTGATCGTGCGCGGCTTCACGCCGGAGCACCGGGCAGAGATCCTGATGCTCCGCCAGGCGCTCGAGGGGGTTGCCGTCCGGCGGGCGAGCGAGGTGATGACGGAGGAGGCAATCGACGGCCTCCGGCTGAACGTGATGGGCCAACGCCGTGCGGCCGCGGAGGGCCGCGAGGACGACCTCATCGACCTCGACGAGGCGTTCCACCTCGCCATCGCGGCCGGCGCGCGGCTGCCGCTGCTCGAGGGGCTGCTCCGCCAGCTGCGCGAGTTCGTCCGCGTCGCGCGGCTCGGCCTGCATCGCCCGCCGCAGGTGCTCGTGCAGGTCGTCGCCGAGCACGAGCAGATCGTGGACGCGATCGAGGCACGCGACGCGGCCGCGGCGCACACGGCGCTGATCGACCACCTCACCCGCAGCGACTACCAGATCCGCGAGCTCGCCGGCGCTGCGGAGAGCCGCGCATGAGTTCCTTCTGCCTCCGCGGCGCAAATCTGCTCGACGAGTCGGGTGAGTTCACCGGCCCGCTCGACGTCGACGTCGACGATGGCAGAGTCGCGGCCGTCGGCCGCGATCTGACCACGAACGCGCCCTCACTCGACGCCGCCGGGCTCTTCCTCCTCCCCGGCATCTTCGATTGCCACGACCACCTGACGATGTCCACGGTCGACCCGGCGGAGTGTCTGACGACACCTCTGACGCAGGCGGTGCTCGAGACGGCGCAGAACGCGCGTCTCACGCTCGAGGCCGGCGTGACCTTCGTGCGCGACCTGGCCGGGCTCGACCGTGGCGTGCGCGACGCGTTCGCGCGCGGCTACGTTCCCGGGCCGCGCGTACAGACGTCGATCGTGATGCTCTCGCAGACGGGAGGCCACGGCGACGGCTTCCTCGCCGGCGCGGCGCTCGAGATCTCGTACCTGATGCTCGATTACCCCGGCCGCCCGCCGATCGTCGTCGACGGGCCCGACGAGATGCGGAGCGCGGTGCGGCAGCTGATTCGCGGCGGCGCCGACTGGATCAAGCTGGCGGCGACAGGCGGCCTCGTGTCGGACTTCGACCAGCCGCTCGTCGCAGACTTCACGGTCGAGGAGCTCGAAGTCGCGGTCTTCGAAGCGCGCCGGAAGGGGCTCCCCGTCGCCGCGCACGCCTACGGCGGCGACGGGCTCACGAACGCCGTGAAGGCCGGCGTCCGGTCGATCGAGCACGGGGGCTTCCTGACGGAGGAGCAGGCAACCCTGATGGCCGAGCGCGGCTGCCGGCTCGTACCCACGCTCTCGGCGATGCGCGATTGCCTGCGCTTCGCGGCGGAAGGTGTCTTTACCCCGACGCAGTGCGAGAAGGTCCTCTCGCTCGGGCTCGAGCTCGGCGCATGCGTGCAGCTCGCGAAGGCGTACGGCGTCCCGATCGCGAGCGGCTCGGACTACATCACTCGCCGCCAGCACGGCCGCAACCTCGAGGAGATCGCGCTCATGCGCGAGGCGGGTCTCACGCCTGCCGAGGCGCTGCTCGCCGCGACGCGCGGCGGCGCGGAGCTGTGCGGCGTCGCGGACACCTACGGGCGTATCGCGCCCGGCTTCGTGTTCGACGCGATTCTGCTCGACGAGGATCCGCAGGACCTCTCCTGCTTCCACGGACCCGGTGCCGTCACCGGCGTGTTCAAGGGCGGCGAGCCGGCGGTGCTCCATCCGCGCCTTGCGCAGTCGGGACCGTGGATGCCGGTGCTGTGACCGCGGAACTGGGAGCCTGTCTCACAATGAGAGCTGAGCCGCCCCGCTGCGCTGGGCGGCACGAGGCCGCGTCCTCAGTCGCCCCGATAGTAGGACTATCGAGGCTCCCTGCGTCCTTGCCTCGCACTCGCCCATCGCACCGGGATCGACGAGCCTCATT
>JBGQKY010000013.1:0-27270 GCA_041499745.1 Gaiellaceae bacterium | reverse complement strand
TCCTTCAGGGCGCGCGTGCCGGGGTCGCGCTCTGCGAGCCGCGAGAGCGCGGTCTCGCGGCTCGCGACCGAGGGCGTGTAGTGACGGGCCTCCTTAACGCGTCCGGGTGCCTCGATGCGCTCGCCGCGCCCGAGGTGGCGCGGCAGCTCGACGGCTTCGTCACGAAGACGGTCACGCCGCCCCCGCGCGAGGGGAATGCGCCGCCGCGGATCGCCGAAACGGTACACGGCATGCTGAACGCGATCGGCCTCGCAAATCCCGGCCGCGAGCGCTTCATCGGCGACTACCTGCCTCGGCTCCGAGAGCTCGGCCTCCCGCTCTGGATCTCGGTCGGTGGGTTCTGTGCGGAGGACTACGCCGACACGTGCGCCGACCTCGAGCACGTCGAGGCGATCGAGCTCAACCTCTCGTGCCCGAACGTCGACGAGGCGGCCGACTCGGCGGCCGCGATCGTCTCCGCCTGCCGGGCCGCGACGACGCTCCCGCTCTACGCGAAGCTGTCCGCGGCGCATCCTGACGTTGCCTCGGTCGCCCGCGCCGTCGCCGACGCCGGAGCCGACGGCCTCTCGCTCGTCAACACCCTGCGCGGGCTCGCGCTCGACCCGAGGACGCTGAAGCCCGTGCTCGCGCGCGGCAGCGGCGGGCTCTCCGGCCCGTCGCTGAAGCCGGTCGCGCTCGCCGCCGTGCACGCGTGCTACGCGGCGACGCAGCTTCCCATCGTCGGCATGGGCGGTGTTGTGACCGGACAGGACGCGCTCGAGTTCGTCGCGTGCGGAGCGTTGCATGTCGCGCTCGGGACGGTGCTCTTCAGCGATCCGAACGCGGCGTCTCGGATCCGGGACGAGCTGGCTGTTGTCCAGTGTGACGACAGCTACGCCGTGGCGCACACGTCCGGAAAAACACTCGACTTGAGCGCAAAAGCCGTCGCTTGATCGGCGCGGGCAGTTCGGTAGTATCGGGCGCTCGCCCATGCAGGCCTCCAAGACCGCCACCCACGCTCCTGTCCGTTCCCTCGACCAACGCATGGACGCGCTCCGGCGTGCGAACGACGTTCGGGTCCGGCGGGCGAAGCTGAAGAGAGACCTGAAGGACGGCCGGGTCCGGATCGAGACGATCCTCGGCAACCCGCCGGAGTACGTCGAGACGGCGAAGGTCATCGACATCCTGATGGCGGTGCCGAAGTTCGGACGCGTCAAGGCCGCGAGGTTCCTGAACACGTGCCGCATCAGCCAGTCGAAGACCGTCGGCGGTCTCTCCGAACGGCAGCGCGCGGAGCTGATTGACCTCTTCAACCGGTAGTTCAAGCGGTAGCAGCCGGCCCTCCGTCATCGTCGTGACCGGGCCTTCGGGAGCCGGGAAAGGAACGCTGATCCGTGAGCTCTCGAACCGTGTTCCCGAGCTCGACGTGACGGTGTCGGCGACGACGCGCGACCAGCGGCCGGGGGAGGTGGATGGGCGCGAGTACTGGTTTCTCACGCCCGAGGAGTTCCTCACCCGGATCGAGGCCGGCGAGTTCCTGGAGCACGTCGTCTATGTCTCCGGACACCGCTACGGGACGCTCCGCTCCGAGCTGGTGCGGGTCCGGGCGAAGCGTCACGTGCCGCTCCTCGAGCTGGAGACCAGGGGCGCGCTCCGGGTCAAGCAGGACGTCGCGGGTGCCGTGACAGTCTTCATCTCGGCTCCGGCTGAGGAACTCGAGCGCCGCCTCAGAGAGCGTGCGACGGAGTCGAGTGGCGAGATCGACGAGCGAATCGACCTCGCGCGCAAGCAGCTCGATCAGGCGGGGAACTTCGATCACGTCGTCGAAAACGATGACCTCGACCGGGCCGTGGAGGAGCTCACGGAGCTGGTCAACGGGTTGATCGCTCCTGCGGGTACCATGTCCAGGCCATGATTCAGCCCCGAGTCGACGATCTGCTCCAACACGTGGATTCGCGCTATGCCCTGGTAATCATCGCGGCGAAGCGCGCCCGGCAGATCAACAACTACCACCACCAGCTCGGCGAGGGCACCTTCGACGACAATCCGCCGCCGCTCGTGGAGTCCCGCTCCAAGAACTACCTCACGATGGCGATGGAGGAGATCTCGGAGGGGCTCTTGACCTACGACTACTCGAAAACCGGCTCCTAACCAGGAGCTGAGGCACAATTCGGGCCATGGCCCGAGTCTTGCTGGGAGTGTCGGGCGGAATCGCCGCCTACAAGGCGTGCGAGGTCTGCCGCCTGCTCGTGAAGGCGGGCCACGATGTCGTGCCCCTCGTCACGCCGGGCGCCGAGCGATTTGTCGCTGCTGAGACGTTCCGTGCGCTGGCGCGGCGGCCGCCGGGCGAGGACCTCTACCTCCACCTGACTCGTGCCGACCTGCTGCTCGTCGCCCCCTGCACCGCGAACACGCTCGCAAAGCTCGCCCATGGGCTTGCCGACAACGTGCTCACCGAGGCGGCGCTCGCGCACCGCGGGCCGACGCTCGTGGCGCCGGCGATGAATCCGCGCATGTGGTCCCACGCCGCGACCCGAGCGAACGCCGAGACGCTGCGCGCGCGCGGCGTCGTGCTCGTCGGGCCCGACGAGGGGGAGACGGCGGAGGGAGAGCTCGGCGTCGGACGGATGTCGGAGCCGGGGGACATCGTCCGTGCGGCCGAGGAGCTGCTCGCCGGCACGGGGCCGCTGCGCGGCAAGCGCGTCCTTGTCTCAGCAGGCGGAACACGCGAGCCGATCGACGCGGTGCGCTTCGTCGGCAACCGCTCCTCCGGCCGGATGGGAGTCGCGCTCGCAGCCGAGGCGCGGCGGCGCGGCGCGCACGTGACGCTGCTCGGCGCGAACCTCGCCGTGCCCGCGCCTCCGGGAGTCGAGCTCATCGAGACGCCGACCGCGACGGAGCTCGAGCGCGAGGCGCTCGCTCGCGGTGCAGAGGCCGATGTCGTGATCATGGCCGCAGCCGTCGCCGACTACCGGCCCGCCGAAGCGCTCGCAACGAAGCGGCCGAAGGACCGCGACACCTGGTCGGTGGAGCTCGAGCCGACGACCGATGTGCTCGCCGTGCTCGGCGAGCGTCGCGTCCCGGGTCAGGTGCTCGTGGGCTTCGCCGCCGATCAAGGCGAGCGCGGGCTGGAGCGCGCGCGGGAGAAGCTCGGAGGAAAAAACGCCGATCTGTTCGTCTTCAACGACGTGGGACGCAGCGACATCGGCTTCGAGTCCGGCGACAACGAGGTGACGCTCATCCGTGCGGCGGGGGAGCGGCTGGTCGAGAAGGCATCGAAGGACGAGATCGCCGCCGCCGTGCTCGACGAGGTGGAGCGCCTGCTTGGCTGAGCCGGCTGTCGCTCCGGTACCCGCGGACCTCGTCCGCGCGATCGTGGCGAACCTCGGCCGGGTCGTCCACGCGCCGGAGGAGACACTGCGTCGCGTCGTCCTCTGCCTCGTCGCAGAGGGCCACCTGATCATCGAGGACTTCCCTGGTGTCGGCAAGACGATGCTCGCGAAGGCGTTGGCGCGCTCGCTCGACTGCTCGTTTGCACGGCTTCAGTTCACGCCCGACCTGCTGCCGTCGGACGTCACGGGCGTCAACGTCTACGACCAGCGCGCGAACGAGTTCGAGTTCAAGCCGGGTCCCGTCTTCGCGAACCTGCTGCTCGTCGACGAGGTCAATCGCGCATCGCCGAAGACGCAGGCGGCACTGCTCGAGTGCATGCAGGAGAGCCAGGTGACCGTCGACGGCGTCACCCACTCGCTCGATAGCCCGTTCATGGTGATCGCGACGCAGAATCCGATCGAATACGAAGGGACGTATCCGCTGCCCGAGGCGCAGCTCGACCGCTTCGCGATGCGGCTCGAGCTCGGCTATCCGCCGCTCGCCGACGAGGCGAAGATGCTCGACGAGCAGACGCACGTCCCTCCGCTGGACTCGCTCGAGCCGGTGGCCGGCGCGGACGACGTGATCCGGCTGGCCGGGCAGGCGCGCGAGGTGTACGTCGAGGACAGCCTGTCGCGGTACGTCGTCGCGTTGCTGCGGCAGACTCGCGCCGACACCCGGCTCTACCTCGGGGCGAGCCCGCGGGCGGGGATCGCGCTGCTCCGCGTCGCGAAGGCGCGCGCGCTCGCCGACGGCCGTGAGTACCTCGTCCCCGACGACGTGAAAGCCGTCGCCACCTCGGTGCTCTCGCACCGGCTCATTCTCGGCCCGGAAGCCCGTTCGGCCGGGCTCGGCGGTGCCGCGATCGTCGCGGAAGCGCTCGAGAGAACCCCCGTCCCCGTATGACCCCGTCCAGGCGATGACCCACCGCGGGCGCGCCGTTCTCGCGCTCGGGCTCGGCGTCTACGTCGTCGCGTGGGTCTTCGGCTCGCGCGCCCTCTACCCGGTGGCGACGGGGCTCGTCTTCGCGGTTGCGCTCGCGGTCGTGTGGGTGCGCCTCTCGTTGCGGCCGCTGCACGTGCGCCGGCACGGTGCGATCCGCGATCTCGTCGAGGGCGACGACGTGCGGATCGATCTCGAGGTGAAGGCGACCGGTGCCGTGGCACCACCGACGCTCGTCGCCCATGAGCAGCCCGGTCGCCTCGGCGAGAGGCGCATCGAGCTCTACCGCGCCGGCTCGAAGCGGTTCGCGGGCGGCTACGAGGTGCGCGCGGTTCCGCGCGGCCGGTACCCGTTCGAGGCGGTGCGGCTGACGATCGAGGATCCGTTCGGACTGGCCCGGGCGGGCATCGTGCAAGGTGAGCCGCAGGCACTCGTTGTCTATCCGCGGCTCGTCGCGCTGGACCGGCTCTTCTCCGAGGGCGGTGCACATGCGCAGGACGGGCGGCGGCTGCTGCTCCGGCGGCCGACCGGGTACGAGCTGCACGGCGTGCGCGAGTACGTCGAGGGCGAGTCGCTGCGCAAGGTGCACTGGCGCTCTACCGCACGGCGTGGACGCCTCATGGTGAGGGAGCTCGAGGACGCACCGCGTGACGAGGTGGCCGTGCTCCTCGACGGGGACGAGCGAGTCACGGCGGGCGATGGCTTCGAGATCGCCGTCCGGGCCGCAGGCTCGATCCTCCTGGCGCATCTCCGGCGTGGGCGGCGCTGCACCCTCGTCGTCAACTCCGCCGCACGCGAAGCGCAGCCCGTGAACTCGGACGCCGACTGGCGTCGCGCGCTCGAGACCCTTGCCGGCGTGCAGGCGGACGCGTGCACTCCCGCGTTCGCGCTCCTCCAGGCCGAAGGGGGCGCCGCCGGTCGTTCGCTCGAGCTCGTCGTGGTGACCTCGCGCGTCGATGGGCCGCTCGCCGACCGGCTCGTGCAACGGGCGCTCTCGCGGCGCGGCGCCTCGCTCGTCTACGTCCAGACGACGCCGGAGCCGGAGCCGCAGCTCCTGCGGCTTCAGGCTGTGGGCATCCCCGTCGCGGTCGTGCGCGTCGGCGACGACCTCGCGGCTGCGCTCGGGACGCGGGAGGTGCGGGTTGCCTAGAACCTTCCTCGTCTCGATCGTTCCGGCAGCGGTGATCGCGGCCGCCTGGCTGCGACTCGAGGATCCCGTCAACGAACCCCTTCGCTCGTCGGCGGTCGCGGGTCTCGCGCTGCTGCCGTCGCTCGTGCGCCCGATCGCCGCACGGGTGAGCCTCCTGGTCGTTTCGCTCGCCCTCGCCGCGTGGATCGCCTTCGACGGTTCGCCGCTGCACCCCCGCCATCTGCCCGGAACCATCGGCACGCACTTCGCGGACGGGTTTCTCGACTTCTACGACGTCCGGACACCCTTCGACCCGCGCGTGCACGTCGAGATGCGCGGGGTCGTGCTCGCCGCGCTCTTCGGGTTCGTCCTCATGCTCGGGCTCGCCGTTGCGGCCCGCCGCCCGGTTGCCGCGGCGCTGGTCCTGCTCGCCGGCGCCGGCTGGCCCGCGACGCTCCGCGGGAACGCGGGAGCGGCCGCGTTCGGCGTGCTCATCCTGCTCGGCGCGCTCGCCTTGCTTGCCGGACTGACGACGCGCCGCGTTCCGCGCGGAGCGGTGCCGGCCGCCGTAGGGCTCGTGCTCGCGGCGATCGTCGCGACGAGCTCGTCCGCGGTGGCAAAGGGCGGCCTCTTGTCCTGGCAGCGGTGGGATCCGTATAACGCGCCGCAGTCGCCCGTCAGCGTCTCGTTCGTGTGGGATGCGCAGTACGACGGCATCCGCTTTCCGCGCAAGCGCACGACGGTGCTCGAGATCAAGGCGCCGAAGCGCTCGCTCTACTGGCGCGCGGCCGTGCTCGACTCCTTCGCACGGGACGGCTGGACAGAGGTGCCGCCGCTTCGTGCCGACGCGCTCGTCCCGACGACGACGAAGCTTGTGCGACAGGACGTGCGCGTGCTCGCGCTGTCGGACACCCGGCTCGTCGGTGCGAGCATCCCGCTGCGCTTCGACGCCGGCGAGGCGCCGGTGGTTTCGCGCGTCCCGGGCATCGCGCAGCTCCAGTCGGGCCTGACACGCGGGCTCCGGTACACGGCCTGGAGCGAGGCGCCGGAGCCGACGGCGGCCGCGCTTGGGCGCTCGAAACCCGTCTACCCGGTCGAGCTGACTGAGCCCGGCACCTTCCTCGACGTACCGGGCGGGACGATGCC
Organism: Gaiellaceae bacterium; assembly: GCA_041499745.1. Classification (GTDB taxonomy): domain Bacteria; phylum Actinomycetota; class Thermoleophilia; order Gaiellales; family Gaiellaceae; genus Palsa-739. Next base: position 20,702 of record JBGQKY010000013.1, on the reverse strand, counting down.
GTCGTTCGGCCGCCCGCGCGAAATTGTGTCGAGGCGCTACGCGCCACTCGAGCGCGCCGCATTGGCGGTCGCCGGAGGCGCACGAACGCCGTACGCCGCTGCCGCTGCCCTCGAGACGTGGTTCAGCACCGACGGCGGCTTCACCTACACGAACCGCCCCGTCCGCAGCGAGCTGCCGCCGCTCGTGACCTTCGTTACCCGAACCCGTGCGGGCTACTGCCAGCACTTCGCGGGCGCGATGGCGCTGATGCTGCGCTACCTCGGCGTTCCGGCACGGGTCGCCGTCGGCTTCTCAAGCGGTGCCTACGATGTGAAGAAGGGCGTCTGGCGGGTCACCGACCACGACGCTCACGCGTGGGTCGAAGCGTGGTTCCGCGGCTACGGCTGGCTGCCGTTCGACCCGACGCCGGCCGCGGGTCGCCCCGAGCGAGGGATGTTGAGTGCGCCGTACGCGGCTGCCGCGCGTGCGAGTTTCTCGCGCGCCGTCGGTCTTCTTCGGCGCGGCTCTACCGATCTGCGCCTCTCCGCTCACCGGCACGGGGAAGACGGGGCGGGCGTGCGCGCATTCGCCACGCGCCGCGCCGCTCACGCGCCGTCACGCCCGAACGGCGGCAGCCTGCTCCTCCTGCTCGCGCTCCTCGGCGGCGGAGCGTTCGCGGCGGTCGCCGCGACGAAGCTCGTCCTCCGCCGTGCGCGTTACGTTACGCGCGATCCGCGACGCCTCGCCGCGGCGTGCAGGCGGGAGCTCGCGGACTTCCTCGTCGACCAGAACATCAGCGCGGCGCGGAGCGCGACACTGTACGAGCTCGGCGCCATCGTCCGCCACGAGCTCGCCGTCGATCCGGATGCGTTCGTCGCCGCAGCGACGGCCGCCCGGTTCGGTCCGCCGGCCGGCGCGGGACGGGCGGCACGCGAAGCACGGCGTGAGCTCCGTCCGCTCCTGCGTCACATGCGGGTGTGCCTCAGGACACGCGACCGCTTGCGCGGCATCGTCTCACTGCGCTCACTCGGGTTCTCGGCCTGATGCACGCCGTCGTGATGGCGGCGGGCGAAGGCTCGCGCCTGCGTCCGTTCACCGAGCGCTGGCCGAAGCCGGTCCTGCCAATCGACGGTCGCCCCGTGGTCGCGACGCTTCTGCGTGAGCTCGCTGCTGCGGGCTGTACCGCGGCGACTGTTGTTACGGGCCATCTCGCCGAGCAGGTCGAGGAGCTGCTCGGGGACGGCTCGGCGTTCGGCCTGGAGCTCCGGTACGTGCGCCAGCCCGGCGTGCTCGGCTCCGCCGACGCTGTGCGCAGGGCGCTCGCCGACGGCGCGGAGCCGCCGCTGCTCGTGACCGCGGCGGACACCGTGTACTCCTCGGGCGACCTCCGCCGCTTCGCCCGGGCCTGCGCGGCGTCCGGCGCGGCCGGTGCGCTCGCCGTGCGCGTCGACCCGGCCGTAGATCCGCCGCACCGGGCTCCCGTGCGCGTCATCGGTGGGCTCGTCGAGAAGGTGGTCGACGACGATCCGGAGAACCGGCTCGGCGCGGCGCCGCTCTGGGTGCTCGGAACGGCGCTGGTGCCGCTGCTGGAGGAGCTGCCGGGGCCCCCGTACGAGCTCGCCGAGGCGGCCCAGCGCGCCGTCGACCAGGGCCTAGAGCTTGCGGGCATCGAGATCGGGAAGACGCGCGACTTGACGTATCCGGTTGACTTGGTGAGGGAGAATTTTCCGTATCTCGGGTCATGAGCGAGTCCACGTACAGCCTCTTCCAGCAGGGCAGCGCCCACCTGAAGCGCGGCATGCCGGCGCAGGCGACCGTGGCGCTCGAGAAGGCGAAGCGCCGTGAGCCCGAGAAGGCATCGATTCGCGAGGCGCTCGGCATCGCGTACTTCCGGATCAGGCGCTGGGAGGCGGCCGAGGCGGAGTTCCGAAAGCTCCTGGAGCTCTCGCCCGTGAACGACTACGCGCACTACGCGCTCGGCCGCTGTCTCGACAAGCAGGGCCGCGACCGCGAGGCGAACGGCCATTACAAGCTCGCGAGCTCGCTGCGTCCCGGCTCGAGGCAGTACCAGGCCCGGATCAGGGACTTCGACGAGGACTGAGCGCCGCCGGTGAGGGCCGTCGTGCAACGGGTGTCATCTGCCCGGGTGCGCGTTGCCGGCGAGGTGGTGGGGGAGATCGGCTCCGGCCTGTGCGTCCTCGTCGGGATCGCGCGTGACGACGACAAGGCGGCGGCCGCCCGGCTGGCCGCGAAGATCGCGCGGCTCCGGATCTTCGCGGACGAGGAGGAGCGACTCAACCGCAGCGTCACGGATGTCGGCGGCGCGGCGCTCGTCGTCTCGCAGTTCACGCTGCTTGCGGACAACCGGAAGGGAACTCGGCCGGACTTCTCCGGCGCGGCCCAGCCTCAAGAGGCGGAGCCGCTCTACGGGCGGTTCTGCGAGGAGCTTCGAGCGCTCGGAGTTCCGGTGGAGACGGGCGTGTTCGGGGCGAAGATGGAGGTCGAGCTTGTGAACGACGGACCGGTGACGATCATCCTCGACGCTCCGCTCCGGCCGGCCTGACTAGTGATGTGGCGGGTCCAACGGTCTACGAGGAGATGTTCAGCCAAAGGTCGCCCCGGGCGGGTGCTGAACCCGCGTGGATTCGCCAGCACCAGGGGTCGCGGCCCACGAATGGGCAAGGACGCGGTTCCAAGAGATCGATGTAGTGTCGCCGCACCTCGTACAACGTCCGCGACGACCCGAGCCGCGACTACTGGAAAGGGGAGGAACGCATGACAGGCGAGCCCTCGCATTTCGAGCTCGGCGTACCGGATGCAGCCCGAGCGAAGGCGTTCTTCGGAGAGCTCTTTGGCTGGTCGTTCGAGACGACGACGGGCGAAAACGCGTGGATCGAGACGCCGGGCGACCGCGGCGGACTTCACAGCGACGATGACGCTGCGAACATCGTCGTCTACTTCCGCGTCCACGACATCGAGGCGTCCGTGCGCCGGGTGCGCGAGCTCGGAGGTGAGGCGGACGACCCGGGGCCTGCCGGCGAGGGAGGGCGCTTCGCCTCGTGCTGTGACGACCAGGGAGTCGACTTCGGGCTGCACCAACCGGCCTGAGCCTGGGCCTTGAAGCTGCTCGTCACCGGCGGCGCCGGCTACCTCGGCTCCGAGATCTGCCGGCAGGCCGTACAGCAGGGCTGGGAGGTGGTGGCGACGCAGTATCGGAACCCGCCACCGCACGGCCTGCCGCTCTCACTCGACGTACGTGACGACGCCGCGGTCGACCGAGTCCTCATGCGCCATGGCCCGGATGTCGTCGTCCATACGGCGTATGTGCTCAGCGGGCCGGAGCTCGAGCGGACGGTCGTCCGCGGCAGCCGCGCCGTCGCCGAGGCCGCCCGCCGGTGCGGTGCAAGGCTCGTCCATCTCTCGACCGACCTCGTCTTCGACGGCGAGCAGGGGGCGCCCTACGACGAGGAGGCAGAGCCCCGACCGGTGATGGACTACGGCGCCGCGAAGCTCGAGGCCGAGCGCCTCGTCGCGGCGGTGGATCCGGATGCGCTGCTCGTTCGCACGTCGGTGCTCTACGGAAAGCCGGAGCCCGGCCCGCAGGAGCTGCTCGCGTTCCGAGACGACATCGAGTTCTACACCGACGAGATCCGCTGTCCGACCGTCGTCCCGGAGCTGGCGGCGGCGCTCCTCGAGCTGGCCCGGCTCGACGTCGCCGGTCTGCTCCACGTCGCGGCACCGGAGGCGGTCTCCAGGCTCGAGCTCGCACGGATCCTGCGGGCAGCCCACGGCCTCGATCCCGACGCGGCCCGGGGCGCTCCGAGCCCTCGCAGCGGGCGGGCGCGGAACGTCGCGCTCGACTCCACGCGTGCCGCCCGGCTGCTCTCGAGGCCGCTTCGCGGCGTCCGCGGGGGATAGGCCGATCGGCTGTCCCTTGCTACACTCGGCCTACCATTTTCACCGGTAGGCGAAGTGGGCCCGGCGGGCCCATTTTTTTTGACAAACCCCATTGTTTGAGAAGCGGGGAAAACGCGCACGGATGACGAAGACGTACGAGAGGGAACGGAAGCTGGAGAGCGAGATCGCGCCCCGGGTCGAGCATGACCTGCCGGGGGTCGAGGTGCTGGCTGTGGAGCTCGCGAATCCGGACCGTTTCGTCGTGTACGTCGACCATCCCAAGGGCGTCGACCACGAGCTCTGCGTGCGCGTCACCGACGTGCTGCGCGACTACCTGCGCGAGTACACCGTCGAGGTGTCGTCACCGGGCGCGGAGCGGCCGCTGCGAAAGCCGTCGCATTTCGCTCGCGTGCTCGGCCACAAGGTCGCGCTCCGCACGGCGGAGCCGATCGCGGGCCGGTCGAAGTTCAAGGGCGAATTGAAGGACGCGGGTGCCGACGCCGTCACGCTCGGCGTCGACGGGAGCAACGTTGAGATTCCGTACGAGGCGATCGTCCGGGGCAACTTGATCGACGAGAGGTAGGCCATGAGCCAGGAGATCATCGAAGCCGTTCGCGAGATCGAGCGAGACAAAGGGATCGACGAGGGTGCCCTCGTCGCAGCGCTCGAGGACGCGCTGCTCGCCGCATACAAGAAGACGCCGGGCGCGTCGCGTCACGCGACCGTCGAGATGGACGAAGCGGGCGACTTCCGCGTCTTCTCGATCGAGTTGCCCGCGGACGTCGAGGAGCGGCTCCTGGACGACGCTCGCGAGCGCAAGCTCGATGAGCTCGAGCGGCTCGAGGAGGAGAGTGGCGAGCGCCAGCACACGCTCATCGCCGACGACGACCTCGACATCGACTGGTCCGACATCCCGGAAGACCAGATCCGTCGCGAGGACGTCACGCCGGAGGGCTTCGGCCGAATCGCCGCGCAGACGGCGAAGCAGGTCATCCTCCAGCGCATCCGCGAGGAGGAGAGGCGGATGATGTACGACGAGTACATCGACCGTGTGGGCGAGGTCGTAACGGGCATCGTCCAGCAGGCCGGCGACCGCAACAACGTCCTCGTCGACCTCGGCAAGGTCGAGTCGCTGCTGCCCCGCTCCGAGCAGGTCGACGGCGAGCGCTACGAGCAGGGCTCGCGGATCAAAGCCGTGATCACGGAGGTTCGCTCGGGCACGAAGGGACCGCAGGTCATTCTCTCGCGCCGCGACCCCGAGCTGATCAAGACGCTCTTCGAGCTCGAGGTGCCGGAGATCGCCGACGGCCTCGTCGAGATCCGCGGCGTCGCGCGTGAGCCCGGCTACCGCTCGAAGATCGCAGTGGAGTCGCACGCGCAGGGCGTCGATCCGGTTGGTGCCTGCGTCGGGCCGCGTGGTTCGCGCGTTCGTATGGTCGTCTCCGAGCTCCGCGGCGAGAAGATCGACATCATCCCGTGGAACAACGAGCCGGCGCGCTTCGTCGCGAAGGCGCTGTCGCCCGCACGGGTGCGCGAGGTGTACCTCGACGACGACGGGAAGGAAGCGACGGTCGTCGTGCCGGACGACCAGCTCGCGCTCGCAATCGGCAAGGAGGGCATGAACGCCCGCCTCGCCGCGCGTCTCACGGGCTGGAAGATCGACATCCAGAGCGATACGGAGTTCGCGCAAGCAGAGGCCGACGCCGCGTACGGCGGCGCCGACGGCGAGGGCGAGGACATCTCCGGCCGCTGCTCCGCGATCCTCTCGAACGGCAAGCGCTGCCCGAACGCCGCGCTCCCCGGCTCGAAGTACTGCGGTGTTGCGGCCCACCAGTCCCTCGCTGCCCAGGAGGTCGAGGACGCCGAGCCGGTCGTAACCGAGCCGGACCCGGAGCTCGAGGCCCGCGCCGACGAGCTCGAGTCCGCGGAGGACTCGGAGGCGCCCGTCGCGGCCGCGGCCGAGGTCGCGCTGCCGGTGGAGGTGCCTGGAGGCATCCCGGTCGAGCCGATGGCCGGCGCCGAGGAGGCGCGCGAAGAGGAGGGCTAGTGGCGGAGCCGATCAGGCGCTGCGTCGGTTGCGGCCGCCGCGCCCCACAGGGCGAGCTCGTCCGCTTCGCCGTCCGGGATGGGCAGCTCGTCCGGGATCGCGAGGCACCGGGCCGCGGCGTGTACACCTGCCGGCGCCTCGTCTGCTTCGAGCGGGCGCAGGCCCACCGGGCGTTCGCACGGTCGCTTCGCAGGGCCGTCCAGGTCGATCTCGCGCTCGAGCGTGTCTACACTGAGGAGTCGAATGACTGAGATATCGAATGGCTAACGGGGGCAAGCCGAATCGCCCACTCCGCCCGCGCGGCGGTAGCGGACCGGGTAACAGGCGCCGTCGCGTCGTGATCGACAACCAGGCGGCGCGTCCTCGCGACGCGCGCCAAGGTCGCGGCCGCGACGACACGCCGCGCCGCGAGGGCGCCCGCCAGCCGGCGCCGCCACCCACCGGTCCCGTCTCGGTCGAGTCCGGCGTCACCGTCCGCGACTTCTCGCAGGCGCTCGGCGTCTCGATGGGCGAGATCATCAAGATCCTCTTCAATCTCGGCGCACCGAAGACGGCGACGCAGTCGCTGAGCGACGAGGAGGTCGAGGTGATCGCCTCCGAGTTGAAGCGCGAGGTGACGATCAAGCACGCCGCCGACGAGGACGACACACCCGAGGTCTTCGAAGACCCGGAGGAGGCCCTTGTCGCACGGCCGCCGGTCGTGACGATCATGGGTCACGTCGACCACGGCAAGACCACGCTGCTCGACGCGATCCGCAACGCGAAGGTCGTCGAGACGGAGGCGGGCGGCATCACGCAGCACATCGGCGCGTACCAGGTCGACGTCGACGGCCGGAAGGTGACGTTCCTCGACACGCCCGGTCATGAAGCCTTCACGGCGATGCGCGCCCGCGGCGCGAAGATCACGGACATCGCGGTGCTCGTCGTCGCCGCCGACGACTCCGTCATGCCGCAGACGCGCGAATCGATCTCGCACGCGCGTGCCGCAGACGTCCCGATGGTCGTCGCGGTCAACAAGATCGACCTGCCCGACGCGAATCCGGACCGAGTGCTGGCAGACTTGTCGGCCGACGGCCTCCAGCCGGAGGAGTGGGGCGGCACGACGCAGGTCGCGCGCGTCTCGGCGAGGGAGCAGACCGGTATCGACGATCTGCTCGAGCGGATCCTGCTCGTCGCGGACGCGGAGCTCGACCTGCGCGCCAATCCGGCCGCCGAGGCTTCCGGGCCGATCATCGAGTCGCGGCTCGACATCGGCCGCGGTCCCGTTGCGACGATGCTCGTACAGCGCGGCACGCTCAAGGTCGGCGACGCGATCGTCGCCGGCGACGCCTGGGGCAAGGTGCGCGCGCTCCACAACTACAAGGGCGAGAAGCTCGTATCGGCAGGCCCGGGCGACCCGGTCGAGATTCTCGGCTTCGACAGGCCGCCGCCTGCCGGCGAGCTGGCGCGCGTCGTCGAGAACGAGCGGGCTGCGCGCGACTCGGCGCAGAAGCGCGCGGAGCGGCTCCGCCGCGAGCAGCACGCACAGCAGCGGCCGTCAGGCGTCTCGCTCGAGAACCTGTTCGAGCAGATGCAGGCCGGCGAGGTCAAGGACCTGAACCTCGTCATCAAGGGCGACGTACAGGGCTCGGTCGAGGCGATCGTCAGCGAGCTCCACAAGATCCAGTCCCCCGAAGTGCGCGTCAACGTCATCCACCAGGGCGTGGGCGGCATCACCGAGAACGACATCATGCTCGCCGCCGCGTCGGGAGGCATGGTCGTCGGCTTCAACGTCCGGCCGAACGCCGAGACGCGCGCGCTCGCCGAGCGCGAAGGCGTCGAGATTCGGACGTACGACGTCATCTACAAGCTGACGGAGGACATCGAGCAGGCGCTCGTCGGCATGCTCACCACCGTCAAGACCGAGGAGACGATCGGCGAGGCCGAGGTCAGGAACACGTTCCGCGCGTCGAAGGTCGGCACGATCGCCGGGTGCATGGTCACGAACGGCGTCATTCGACGCAGCGCGCAGACGCGCATCATCCGCGACGGCACCGTGATCTATACGACGACGATCGACTCGCTCAAACGCTTCCAGGACGATGCGCGCGAGGTCCAGGAGGGCTTCGAGTGCGGCCTCCATCTTGCGAACTTCGACGACGTCAAGGTCGGGGACGTGCTCGAGGTCTTCGAGACGCGCGAGACCGAGCGGACGTCGCTCGACGAGCCGCCCTCAGCCGCCTAGCAACTCGACGAGCTCGTCGTTCCCGTTCCGAAGCGCCGAGTCGAGCGGTGTGAAGCCCTGGTCCGCGGTGAGCGCCGGATCCGCGCCGTGCTCGAGCAGCAGCCGCGCGACGTCGTTCGCGCCCGAGAACGCGCAGGTCCCGAGCGGGGTCACCTGCGCGAACGGCGCCGTTGCGAGGACGTTCGGGTCGGCACCAGCCTCGAGGAGCTTCCTCGCCGCTTCGACGTTGTGCGCAAAGGCCGCGATGTGCAACGGGGTGAAGCCGTCGGGCGTCACGGCGTCCGGAGCAGGGAGGCCGTCGGTCTCGCCGAGCGCGATGCGGTCGAACGGCTCGAGCGGAGGCTTCGCGGCGCGGACGGCGTCGAGGACGTCGCCGCCGCGATAGGTGGCGCGCATGACGGCGGTCAGGCCTTGTTCGTCGTGTGCCGCCGCGGCACCCGGCTCGCGGGCCAGGAGCTTGCGCAGTGCGGGAACGTCGCCGGAGTCGATGAGCTCGAAGACCGTGGACACGGCGACTATTATTAGCTAGCCTAACTAAGTATGTCAAGAACCACTCGCGAAGCTGCCGACCGGATGCATTCCGCGGCGATACACCTGCTCAGGCGCGTTGCGAGAGAAGACGCAGGCAGCGGCGTGTCTCCGCCGCGACTGTCGGCGCTCTCCGTGCTTGTCTTCGCCGGGCCGAAGACGGTGAGCGAGCTTGCCGCGATGGAGCGCGTGAAGGTGCCGACGATGAGCAGGCTTGCCGCCGCGATGGAGGAAGAAGGGCTCGTCCGCCGCGAGCGGCACGACACGGACGCGCGCGCGGTCGTGTTGCACGCCACGGCGAAGGGTCGACGGGTGCTCGACCGGGGGCGCGAGCTCCGCCTGACGCTGCTCGAGTCCCTCCTCGAGCACGCCACTGCGCGCGAGATCGCCGTCGTTCGAGAGGCTGCCGAGATCGTCGACAGGGTCGTGCTCTGATGGCCAGCGGCTTCGTCGGCGTCCTCACCTGCGAGCTGCACTTCCCGTCGGCTCACTCGCTGAAGGAGAAACGCCACCATCTGCGCTCGGCGAAGGCTCAGCTGCAGAATCGTGTCGGCGCGTCGGTCGCCGAGGTGGACCACCACGATGTCTGGCAGCGCGCGCGGATCACCGTCGCCTGCGTCGCTCGCGAGCACCGCGAGGTCGAGCGGCTCCTCGACGATGCGGAGCGCTGGCTCCGGGGCCAGGAGTGGGAGGTCACGCTCGCCGAGCGCTTCGTCGTCGACCCGGACGACGACTAGAGAACGCCCCGGAGGATCGTCGCCGTTCCGCTCACGAGCAGGATGACGCCGATCGCCCTCAGAAGCGCGGTCACCGAGAGCCGCCCGGTGAAGCGGGAGCCGATGAACGCGCCGGGGATCGAGGCAGCGGCCCCGACGCCGAGCAGCGTCCAGTCGACACCGGCCGGCACGTGCCCGGCGAGCCCGGCTGCGCCGACGGCGATGCCGACCACGAGGTTCGTGCCGACCGCCCGCGCCGGCTCCTCGCCGACCCACCGGATGAGCGCGGGCACCCGCAGCGTGCCGAGGATGAGGCCGATCAGGCCGCCGATCGCACCGATCGCGGCGCCGGCGATCACCGCCGCCCGGAGATCCGGCGTCTCGCGGGGCTCGGGGGTCGCGTCCCGCCGCGGGCGCAGGAGGTCGATCCCGAAGACGACAAGGGTCGAGCCGATCACGATCCGAAGCACGTGCGCCGGCAGGTGCCCGGCCGCATAGCCGCCGCCGATTGCTCCCGCGACGGAAGGCGCCAGCATCCAGGCGGCGAGGCGCCAGTCGACCCGGCGAGCCCGGATGTGGGCGATCGAGGCCGCTGCGGCAGCGAGCCCGGACACCGCGATGTTCGCGCCGGCCGCAGCGGCCGGACTGGAGCCTGCGAGCAGGAGCACCGGCAGCCGGATGTTCCCCAGAACGAGCCCCAGAAGCCCTCCGGCTAGGGCGACCGCGAAGCACCACACGCCGACAGCTGTGAGGGCGAGGGCGTGCACTCGCTTGAATATGGCCCATGACCCAGCGGATGCGTCGCGTGAACGAGTCGGTGCGCCAGGTGCTGGCCGAGGCCTTGCCCGAGTTGAAGGACCCGCGGATCGGCCTCGTGACCATCACGGGAGTCGACACGGCGTCCGACCTTCGGTACGCCGTCGTGTACGTCAGCGTGCTCGGCGGGGTCAAGAGGCGCACCGCGACGATGCGGGGTCTCGAGGCAGCGCACGGCGTGCTCCAGTCGAGGCTCGCGCGGGAGCTGCGGCTGAAGCGAACGCCTCAGCTGACCTTCGAGTACGATCCGTCGGTCGAGCGCGGCGTGCGGATGAGCCAGTTGATCGACGAGCTCGCACCCGAGGATGACGCAGACGTCGAGTGATCTTCAGGCTGTTGCGGCGGCGTTGCGCGAGCACGACCGCTTTCTCGTCGTGACCCACGAGAACCCGGACGGCGACGCGCTGGGCTCTCTCCTCGCGACGACGCTCGCATTGAACGACCTTGGCAAGGACGCGGTCATGTATCTCGCCGGTCCGGGGCCGCTCCCCCGCGAGTACTCGTTCATGCAGCTCGACGGGCTGCTGCGCGAGCTTCCCGGCGACATGGACGAGCGTGTCCTCGTCGCCGTCGACTGCGCCAAGGCCGATCGCATGGGCCCGGATCAGGCTCCGATCGAGCGGGCGAAGTACGTGATCGACATCGACCACCATCACGACAACACGCGGTTCGGTGACCTGAATCTCATCGTCGCGGACGCGTCGTCCACGGGAGAGGTGTTGCGCGACGTGTTCCGCGAGCTCGAGATTCCGCTGACGCCGGACCTCGCCGAGCCTCTGTACATCGCGCTCGTGACCGATACCGGCCGCTTCCAGTACGCGAACACGACGCCGAAGGCCCTGCGCCTCGCCGCCGAGCTCGTCGAGGCGGGCGCCGACGTCCACGCGGTCTTCCAGCAGGTGTACGAATCGGTCGAGTTCGCGAAGCTGAAGCTGCTGGCGCGTGCGCTCGAGCGGGCGCGGGTGCTCGAGGGAGGGCGCGTCGTCGTGTCGTTTCTCGTCCGCACCGACTTCGCCGAGGTGGGGGCCGCCGAGCCGTACTCCGAGGGGATCATCGACTACCTCCGGGCGGTCGAGGGCGCAGAGCTCGCGGCGCTTATCCGCGAGCCGCCGCGCGACGACGGGCCGGCGCGGCGCGTCTCGTTGCGCGCGAGCATCGACGAGCTCGACGTCTCCGCGATCGCGCGCCTCCACGGCGGGGGCGGACACCGGCAGGCGGCGGGGTTCTCGAGCGAGGCGTCGATCGACGAGATCACCGAGCTCATCCGCCAGGGCTTCGTCGCGCAACGTGCCCCCGCGAGCGCTTGAGCCCGCGGGCGTCGCGCTCGTCGACAAGCCTTCGGGGCCGTCGTCGTTCGCGATCGTTGCGCAAATCCGCCGCATGACAGGCGCGCGGACAGGCCATGCCGGAACACTCGACCCGTTCGCGACTGGGCTCTTGCTTGTGTTGTCCGGACGGGCAACTAAGATCGCACCGTGCCTCGTCGGTCTCGACAAGCGCTATCTCACGGACGTCGATCTGACTGCCCGCACCTCGACGGGCGATCCGGAGGGCAAGGTCGTCGAGCGGCTCGAGCCGCTCGACGGGGCCGAGCTCGATCGACGGCTCGCGGGCCTCCGCGGCGAGATCGAGCTGCCGGTCCCCGCCACCTCGGCGGTGAAGATCGGCGGTGAGCGCGCGTACCGGCTCGCGCGTCGTGGCGTCGAGGTGGAGATGCCCCTGCGCCGCTCGACGGTGCACACGCTCGACGTCATCGCGTATACGGGGAGCCCGGGTGCGATCGAAGCCGTCACCCTCGATCTGCGCGTGAGCAGCGGGACATACGTGCGGGCGATCGCCGAAGCGCTCGGCGGCCACTGCCGGACGCTGCGGCGAACCGAGGTCGGCCCGTTCTCCGTCGCGGACGCCGTGACCCCGGACGCGTTCGAGCCCCGGCTGCTACTGGCGGAGGCGGACGTGCTGGCACGCGTGGGCGCACCGGCGTGAACGTCGCGCGGCGGCCCGAGGAGCTCGCACCGGCGCGGCGCGCGGTCGCGATCGGCACCTTCGACGGGGTGCACCGCGGGCACCTGCGGGTGATCGAGGCCGCCGCGGCGGCGCACCTCCGCCCGACGGTCGTGACGTTCGATCCGCACCCGCGCGTGGTCCTCGGGGCCCCCGTGGAGCTGCTCTCCACGCTCGAGCGGCGATTGGAACTCTTCGGGGAGGCCGGGGTCGAGGACGTGCTCGTCCTCCGCTTCGACGAGGCGCTGCTCGCGCTCGCGGCAGAGGCGTTCGCCGAGACGGTTCTGCGGGCGATCGGGGCGGAGGTCGTCTCGGCGGGGGAGACCTTTCGCTTCGGTCACGGCCGAGCCGGCGATCTCGCGCTGCTCGAGCGGCTCGGCTTCGACGTCCGGCGGGTGCCGCTCGTCGGCAACGTCTCGTCGAGCCACATCCGCAAGCTGCTGCTGGCCGGCGACGTCGTGCATGCCGCCGGGCTGCTCGGCCGGCCGCCCGAGGTCGAGGGAACGGTCGTGCACGGCGACCACCGCGGGCGGCTGCTCGGCTTCCCGACGGCGAACCTCGCCACGCCGCCCGGGCTGCTCGCACCGCAGCTCGGGGTCTACGCCGGTGCCACGATCGGTCACCGGACCGCGATCTCGATCGGGACGAATCCGACTTACGGCGGCGTCGAGCGACGGGTGGAGGGCCACCTGCTCGACTTCGACGGCGACCTCTACGGGCAGCGGATGGTGTTCGAGCTCTGGGAGCGGCTGCGGGACGAGGCGGCCTTCGGCTCCGAGGCCGAGCTGATCGAGGCGATCGACCATGACGTGGCGCGGACGAGGGTCGCCGTGCGGCCAAGTTCCTGAACCGAGCGCAAGTTTCGCCCCGCACAAGCGTCTCTCTAGGTATGGAGCTCGAGCTCGCTGCGCACATGTTTCCGTCGCTTGCCGTCCTCGAGAGCGTGCGCTGCCTCGAGTGCGGCGACATCTACGCGAAGCCGCCCGCGGGCTGCCCGGCCTGCGGCTATCTCGGCTGGATCCCGGTCAGCCTGCCGCCGGAGCGGGAATCGCCGATCCACTCCGCCTCGGGTCGGCCGCGGCTCCGGCTCGTCCCCAGGCGCTGACGCCGCCGAAGTAGTGGTGGAGCTCGGGCCAGCGTCGCACGGTCCGGCCGGCGGCCTCGAGTGCCGAGAGGGCATTCTCGTCGACGCCGGGCTCGGCGTTCACGACCTCGCCGGCGGGATGCACCCGCGGCCGGTCGACGGCTTCCTGCGGCTCGATGCCCTCGTCGAGGATGCCCGCGGCGACGGTGACGAGCGCAGTCCGCAGCCGCGTGCCGCCGGCGGCTCCGAGTGCGAGCGCGAGCCCGTTCCGGTCGAGCACGAGCGAGGGCGCCATCATGCTCTCCATCCGGGCGCCGGCCTCGAGCGGTTCGGTCAGCAGGTCGACCTCGCCGAGCATGCTGTTCAGGTGCAGGTCGAGGCCCGGCAGCCAGTCGCCGGAGCCGAGCCCGAGGCTCGTCGCAGCACGCAGGCATTGCCGTCGGCGTCGACCGCGACGAGATTCGTCGTGTGCGTCTCCGGGCCGGCGCCGCCGTCGAGCGCGCCGAGGAGCGCCGTCACCCGCTCCGCCGGCCCGAGGCCTCGCAACCGCCGTAGGCGCGCGAGTGTGTCGGGCACCGCGGAGAGCCCGCCGCGGGTAAGGAAGCGCATTCCGAGCCACGGTGCCTCGACCGGGTTGCGCCATGCCGGCGCGTACTCGGAGAGGTCTCTCTCCGTCAAGAGGCCGCCGCGCTCACGCGAGAGCTCGAGCAGCGCCTGGCCGATCGTGCCGGTGTAGGCGCCTGCTGCACCCTCGCCCTCGAGCGACTCGAGCGCGGCGACGAGGCCGGGCTGCTCGAGGTGGTCGCCGGTGCGAAGCAGCGTGCCACCCGGGGCGTAGATCCGAGCGCCCTCGCGCATCGTCATCACCGGCTCGAGCATCGCGAGACAGGCGACGTGCGCGGCCGGCATCTCGACACCGTCGCGCGCGAGGCGCAGAGCGGGCTCGACGAGCCGCGCCCACGGCAACCGCCCCTGCGCCTCCCAGAGCGCGCCGAGACCGGCGGCCACGCCCGGCACGGCACACGACGCCGGCCCGACCGCGTAGTGCACGAGCTCCGTGCCGAACGGCACGTGCAGGTGGATGAGTTCCGCCTCGCGCGGTTCGGCGCCGAGCCCGGGCACGGCGCAGAAACAGTCGAGGTTGCGCGCGACGCCGGACGATGCATCGAAGTAGATCGCGTGGCCCCCGCCGAGCAGCCCGGTCATCACCGTCTCCGCGACGCAGGAGACGAGCGCCGCCGCCACCGCGGCATCGGCGGCGCCGCCGCCCGAGGCGAGAATCTCGGCGCCCGCCCGGGCGGTGGCGGGATGGCCGGCCGCGACGCCCGCGATCACGATTCGGTCCGCGGCATGACCATCCAGCCGATGCGCGCGATGTCCGGCCGCGGAAAGTCGAACCGGTCGCCCATCAGGCGTCCGCCCGCGTACCCGTACACGGCGCCGCCCACCGGTCGCGCGGTGACGCGCGTCGTGATCTCGCTGCGCGTGACCGGGTCGAGCTCGGTGAGGGACAAAGTCAGGTCGTCGCCCGCGACCTCGACGTGCGCTGCGACGCCGTCCAGCGCGTACGCCCCCGCGATACCGGGGTCGATGCGCTCCGCAGGCAGCGGCGCCGGCCCGAGACCGAGGGCCTCGACGAGCCGCCGGGCGAGGCCGCTGCCGCGCCAGCTGTTCGTGAGCACGGCGAGCACGAGCTCCCGCTCGGGCACGAGCAGCAGGAGCGACTGGTACCCCGCAACCGATCCCTCGTGGTCGAGAGCGGTGGTCCCGTCCTCGAGCTTGCGAACCCACCAGCCGAGGGCGTAGTGCGCACCGAGTGCTGCGACCTGTGGCTCGTGCAGCTCCGCGCCGGAGGTGAGGTGACACGCACCGAAGCGGAGCAGGTCCTCAACGGTCGACCAGAGCCCGCCCGACGGACGCCGCGAGACCGGATACGAGTCGACCGGCACGACGCTGTGTCCCGACTCGCCCGCCTGCACGTGCCCGCGCGCCGGTCGGGACGGCTCTTCGTAGCCGGTCGCCGCCAGGGCAAGCGGCGAGAGCACGTGCTCGCGCATCGCCTCCTCGAACGACGATCCGGACGCGGCGGCCGACCGCGCCCCGGCCTCCCAGAACCCGGCATTCGAGTACGAGAACAGCCCTTCCGCACCCGCGGGCAGCGGTTCCGCCGATTCGCAGCGAAGGCCGGCCGTGTGGCAGAGCAGCGCCTTGAGCCCCCCGTCGAGTGGCAGGCAGGCCGCGGCGAGCGTCGCCGTGAACGGCTTCGAGATCGACGCGATCCGGAAGGGCGAGTCCACGTGCACGGGCGATTCGCCGTCGAGGCCGAGCACGCCGTCGGCTGCAAGCGACTGCTCCCCGCCGATCTGGAGGCCCGCTGCGACACCCGGCACGCCGGTCTTCGCGTGTGCCTCACGCACCGCCTCCTCGAACCCAAACCCCGTATTCATGCGGAGTTCGCTACCCTACCCGCGACCCAGTCCCGGCCCGGCGCGCTTCTTCCTGGCGTGCCGAGCGGGGGTTCGGGGGACGAGAAACCCAGGAGGCTCAAGTGGCCCTCACCAAGGAAGCCAAGCAGGAACTGATCGGGAAGTACGGCCGCAACGAGGCCGACACCGGCTCGCCCGAGGTGCAGATCGCGATGCTGACTCGTCGCATCAACGAGTTGACGGAGCATCTGCGCACGCACAGGCACGACCATTACTCCCGTCGCGGGCTCCTGAAGCTCGTCGGCCGCCGCCGCCGCTTCCTGAACTATCTCCAAAAACACAATCTCGAGGGCTACCGCGCCCTGATCAAGGAGCTCGGCCTGCGCCGCTAGCTTCGACCAAACATCCGGAGGGTGGAAGTTTGAGCGAGCCCTGGAGAGGGCTGACTCAAACTCCCGCCCTCCACAAGCAGAGTGGAGGACAATCGAATGAGTATCGCGACCGAGCGCCTGGCTCGGGTCTCCGTCCAGATCGGACAGCAGGAGATCAGCTTCGAGACCGGCAAGCTCGCGAAGCAGGCCGACGGCGCCGTCGTCGTTCGCAGCGGCGACACGATGGTGCTAGCCACGGCCCAGGGCCGCCCTGAGGCGCGCGAGGGCGCCGACTTCTTCCCGCTCACCGTCGACGTCGAGGAGCGCATGTACGCCGCCGGCAAGATCCCCGGCGGCTTCTTCAAGCGCGAGGGGCGCCCCACCGAACGTGCGATCCTCACCGCCCGCCAGATCGACCGCCCGATCCGCCCGCTCTGGCCGAAGGGCTTCCGGAACGAAGTCCAGGTCATCTGCACCGTTCTCAGCGCAGACATGGTCATCGGCCACGACATCCTGTGCATCAACGGCGCCTCCGCGGCGCTGATGCTCTCGCCGCTGCCGTTCCTCGGTCCGGTGGGGGCGGTGCGCGTCGGCTGCACCGAGGACGGCACGTTCCTCGTCAACCCGACCCTCCAGGAGACGGAGGAGTCACCGCTCGACCTGATCGTCGTCGGCACGAAGGACGGCCTGACGATGGTCGAGGCGGGTGCCGACGAGATTCCCGAGGACACGATCCTCGAGGCCCTCGAGCTCGCACACCGCGAGATCGTGAAGCTGTGCGAGGCCCAGGAGGACCTCGCGCGCCAGGCCGGCAAGGCGAAGTGGCTCGACCTCGACCTCGCCGCCGACCTCGAGGCCCAGCACGGCCACACCGTGTGGGAGCGCATCCAGCAGTCCGGCCTGAAGGACGCCGGTGCCGTGGTCGACGACCTCGTCAGCGAGCTCGCGCCGACGCTCACGATGGAGTCGACGGACGACGACATCGTCCGCCAGATGCAGGTCCGCTCTGCGTTCCTCGCTCTGCTCGAGAAGCAGCGGCTCGTCGCCGTCGAGGGCCCGGTGCGCGAGCAGTTCGAGAGCGAGCTGCGGGCGCTGACCGACGCCGAGCAGGACTCGAAGCAGCTGAAGTCCGCGAAGCGCCATCTGCTGTTCGACCGGATCGCCGACGAGCTGAAGCTGCCATTCCCAGTCGGGGCGGCGGTCGCTCAGCCGGAGACGGGCGAGGTCCAGCCCGGCGCGAAGGACTCGACGACGAAGTCGTACGTCAAGAAGGCGTGCGAGTCGGTCTACAAGGACATGGTCCGCAAGAAGATCGCCGTCGACAAGCGCCGCCCGGACGGCCGCGGCACCGAGGAGATCCGGCCGATCGAGGTCGAGGTCACCGTCAACCCGCGTGCGCACGGCTCCGCCCTGTTCACGCGCGGCCAGACGCAGATCCTCTCGTCGCTCACGCTCGGCACTGCGAAGGAGGGTCAGCGGATCGACGACCTCTCCCTCGAGGCGGAGCGCCGCTTCATGCACCACTACAACTTCCCGCCCTACTCGGTCGGGGAGACCGGCTTCATGCGCGGCCCGAAGCGCCGCGACATCGGCCACGGTGCGCTTGCTCAGCGCGCGCTCGAGGCGGTCATCCCGCCGACGGACGAGTTCCCCTACACGATCCGCATCGTCTCCGAGACCCTCGAGTCGAACGGCTCTTCGTCGATGGGCTCGGTCTGCGGCTCGACGCTCGCCCTGATGGACGCCGGCGTACCGATCAAGGCGCCGGTCAGCGGCATCGCGATGGGGCTCGTCAAGGAGGGCGACGACTACGTGATCCTGACCGACATCCAGGGCGCCGAGGACCACCTCGGTGACATGGACTTCAAGGTCGCCGGTTCCCGCGACGGCATCACCGCGCTCCAGATGGACATCAAGATCACGGGCGTCACCCAGCAGATCATGCAGGATGCGCTCGAGCAGGCGAAGCGGGCGAGGGACTTCATTCTCGACCGCATGCTCGAGGTGATCCCCGAGGCGCGCCCGGAGCTCTCGGCGAACGCTCCGCGCATCACGACGATCAAGATCAACCCGGAGCAGATCGGGCTCGTCATCGGCAAGGGCGGCGAGACGATCCGCGGCCTCGAGTCCGACTACGAGGTGCAGATCGACATCGAGGAGGACGGCACGATCCTCATCTACGCGACCGACGGGGAGAAGGCCGCCGCCGCGATCTCGGCGGTCCAGGCCCTGACGAAGGAGCCGGAGGTGGGCGACACCTACACCGGCAAGGTCGTGAAGACCACGCAGTTCGGCGCGTTCGTCGAGCTGAAGAAGGGAACGGACGGCCTGCTCCACGTGTCGAACGTCGGCCCCGGCCGGGTCGGGCACATCGAGGACGTCATGGCCCGCGGCGACGTCGTCGACGTCGTCGTGCAGGAGGTCGACAAGGCGCGCGGCCGCATCGGCCTCAAGCTCGTCGCCAAGCATGAGAACGGCGGACTCGTCCAGCCGGAAGAGCTGATCGAGCGAGCCAAGGACGCGCCGCCGCGGCCGCCGGAGGAGGACCGCCCGCGCCGTGACGACCGACGAGGCGGTCGCGGCGGTGGCGGACGCGACCGGGGTCCCCGGCGCGAGGGCAGCGGGGATAGCTAGCGGCCTATCCGCTTGAAAAGACAAGGGCGGCCTCTGGGCCGCCCTTTCATAACCCTTCGGGGGTACATGGCGTAGCGGTCGCTGCCGATGGGTAAAAGGGGGATACCGAGTCCCCCGTTTTCTGTGGCCATACCCTCGCTCCCACCGAACAGTCCGCTCCGCGGCCTCCTCGAGGTCACCAAACTCCTGCGCGCACAGGGGGAGCTGCCGGAGCTACTGGGCGCGATCGCGCGCACGATCGCCGATTCGCTCGGGTACGACGCGGTCGTCGTCAATCTCTACCGGCCGGCGTGGGACGACTTCGTGGTGACCACGGTGCATGGCAGCGACCCTGCACGCAAGGAGCTGCTCGGGCAGGCTCGCGGTGCCGCCGAATGGCAGGAGCTGCTCGACGCACGCATTCACCGCCGCGGCGCCTACCTCGTGCCGGACGGCCGACAGTCGGAGGACGCGCTCTTCGTGCCGCTGCGTCATACCGACGGCCACCTGCTCGGGATCCTCTCGGTGGACGAACCCGTGCGCCGCAGTCCGGCGGACGACGAGATCGACGTGCTCGTGGCACTCGCTGACCACGCGGCCCTAGCGGTGCAGGCTTCGCAAGAGTCCGCGGAGTCGGCCCGCCACCAGATCGCGCTCGAACGGCTGCTCGCCGTGTCGTCGCGGCTGTCGGCTGAGCCCGGCGACGACGAGATCCTGCGTGCGGTGTGTGCGGGCGTGCGCGACGCGCTCGGGTTCCAGAACGTGCTCGCTGCGCTTTGCGACGACCAGGGCCGGCTCCATCCACGCGCTGCCGTCGGCTGGCAACTCGAGGACACGCAGCGCAAGCCGGTGTTTCTGCGCGACGTCGAAGGCCTGCTCGATCCCGCGTTCGAGATCGAGGGCTGCTATCTACTCGCGGACGACGAGGCGGCGAAGCGGCTGACGCTGCCGCGGCAGCCGTACGTGTCCGAGCTGAACGGGCGGGGACCGTGGGCGTGGCAGCACCACTGGCTGCTCGTCCCGCTGCACAACAGTCTCGGCGAGGTGATCGGCGTTCTCTGGGCAGACGAGCCGGACGACCGCCTGCTCCCCTCGCGCGACAAGCTTCAGGCGCTTCGCGTGTTCGCGAACCAGGCGGCTGCGGCGATCGTGACGTCGACGCACCTGGGCGAGCTACGCTTCCTGGCCGACCACGATCCGCTCACGCGGCTGCTGAATCGTCGCGCGTTCGTCGATCGCCTCGACGGCGAGGTCGCGCGCGCGACGCGGTACGGCCGCTCGTTCGGGCTCGTGCTCTGCGATCTCGACGACTTCAAGGAGTTGAACGACCGCCTCGGGCACCTCGCGGGCGACGAGGCGCTTCAGCGCTTCGCTTCCACCCTTCAGTCCGCGCTGCGGAAGGGCGACGACGCGTTCCGGATCGGCGGCGACGAGTTCGCGCTGCTGCTCGCCGAGGCCTCCGAGGGCGACGCACGGGAGGTCGTTCGCCGCGTGGCCGAGCAGGGCGACGGCGTCCGGGCGAGCTTCGGCGTCGCCACGTGCCCGGATCACGCCCGCGAGTCCCAGACGCTCTTCCGGCTCGCCGACACCGCGCTTTACCAGGCAAAGCGGAACGGCACCGGCCTCCAGTTCGTGGTCTAAGAGGCTCTAACAACCGAGCCGCCCGGGTACGATCGGCCGGTGCAGAAGTACGTCCTCTCCGAGCTCGCCTCGGGCGAGCGCGTGATCTCGGAGAAGGTCTCGAGTGTTCGCTCGGTGTCGCTCGGCTTCTGGATCGGCGCCGGCGCGCGGGACGAGCGCGACGACCGTGCCGGCGTCTCGCATTTCATCGAGCACCTCCTGTTCAAGGGCTCGCGGTCCTACGACGCGCAGCAGATCGCCGAGACGTTCGACGCGATGGGTGCGGAGCTGAACGCGGCGACGTCGCGCGAGCACACCGTCGTCTACTCACGCATGCCCGACCGTCATGTCGAGGAGGCGCTTGCGGTGATGACGG
>JBGQKY010000012.1:0-28715 GCA_041499745.1 Gaiellaceae bacterium | reverse complement strand
CGAGGCGGCGTTGCTCGACGGCATCGGGCCACATCGCCACGAGCGCGCCGAAGACGAAGAGGAAGCCCGCAGCCCAGATGAGGTTGACGAGCGGCTTGACGAGCGCCTTCAGGTAGAGGGTGCCGTTGCGATCGATCTGGTCGGCGATCAGAAACACGTCGCCGAGGTTCCGCGGGTCGTGGTAGATCGCGACCTCATTCGAAACCTGCTTCTCCACCGGATACGTGTTCTTACCGGGGTGCAAGGTCGTGACGTGCGACCCCCCGCGCGAGACGTCTATCGTCGCGCGCGTCGCGACGGCGTTCGCTTCCTGGCGCGTCCCGAGCTTGTCGTACCGCAGGGTGTAGCCGGCGACCGTGAGCGCCTGGCCCGGGTGCAGGCCGCGTTCGCGGACCGTCTGGTAGGCGCTCGACCCGGCGACGCCGATCGCAAAGAGCAGGATGGCGGCGTGAACGAGGTAGCCGCCGTACCGCCGCCGGTTACGACCGACGAGCCGCACGATCGATCCCGTGGCGCGCGTTCCGCGCCAGAACTCGAGCACGATCGCCGCCCCCGCGAAGGCCGAGAACGTGTAGGCGAGCAGGCCCGGCGTCGACGAGCCGAATCCGGCAGCGATCAGGGCTGCGCCCGTGACGAGCGCGGCGGCAAAGGGGACGAGGAACGTGCGGCCGAGCGCGCGGAGCGAAGCGCGCCGCCAGGCGACGAGTGGGCCGATGCCCATGAGCAGGAGCAGCGGCAGGCCGAAGCTGTGGAGGAAGAAGTTGTAGTACGGCTTCGACACCGACCGGGTCTCGCCGCGCACGGCCTCGGTCAGCAGCGGGTACATGACGCCCCAGAGGATCGTGAGGCACAACGCGACGAGCAACAGGTTGTTGTAGAGGAACGTCGCCTCGCGCGACACGAGCGACTCGAGCTTCGTCCGCGCACGGAGTAGCGGCAGGCGCAGGTAGATGAGCGTGACGGTGAACACCGTGCACACGACGATGAACCCGAGGAACCAGCCGCCGAGCGGGCTCTGCGAGAACGAATGGATCGAGTTGATGACGCCGGATCGCGTCAGGAAGGTCCCGAAGATCGACAGCAGGAACGCGAGCGCGACGAGCACCATGTTCCAGACCTTCAGCATTCCCCGCTTCTCCTGGATCATCACGGAGTGCAGGAACGCGGTCGCCGCGAGCCACGGCATGAGCGCAGCGTTCTCGACCGGGTCCCAGGCGTAGTAGCCGCCCCAGCCGATCTCGACGTATGCCCAGTGCGCGCCGAGTAGCTGGCCGACGCCGAGGAACGTCCATGCGGCGAGCGTCCAGCGGCGCGTGACGACGATCCAGCGCTCGTCCGTGCGTCGCGACAGGAGCGCACCCATCGCGAACGCGAACGGAATCGTGAGACCGACGTACCCGAGGTACAGAAGCGGCGGGTGCGCGAGCATGTAGGGGTTCTGGAGGCTCGGCACCATCCCCGCACCGTCGGCGGGAGCCGGCCCGGTCGCGAACGGGCTCGAGACGAAGCAGAGCATGAACGCGAAGAAGAACGCGACGCCGGCGAGCACAGGGACCGTCCACACGACGAGGTCGCGCGAGCGCCGGTTCAGCCACACGGCAAGCGCCGCGTAGCCGCTGAGGATCAGCAGCCAGAGGAGCAGCGAGCCTTCCTGGCCGCCCCAGAACGCCGCCAGCGCGTAGCCGGGCGGCAGGTCACGGCTGATGTGAGCCGACACGTAGTCGAACGAGAAGTCGCGGCGCACGAGCGCGGACACGAGCACGCCGGCGGCGACAGCCGTTGTCCCGAACGCGGCGAGCAGCGCGTTCTGAGCCGAGAGCGCGAGCCGGCGGCGGCGCTTCCACGCGGCGAACGAGCCGGCGACGAGTGCGTACGCGACGAGGCCGAGGCTCAGGAGGAGTGCGGCACGACCGAGGCCGGCCACTTACGTGTTGGCGTTCTTCGCCGGCGCGTACTTCGACGGGCACTTCGTGGAGAGCGAGCCGTTCTCCGCCACGAACGTCCCGTTCGTCAGCGCTCCCGTCACGACGACCTCACGACCCACGCGGAAAAGGTCCGGGACGGTGCCGTGGTAGAGGACGGACACCCGTGCGCCGGGATCGCCTTTGACGTTGCGGAGCACGATTCTCTTTCCGGCGGTGCTGTGCGCGTCGCCGTGCTCTCGGACGACCTTGCCGACAAGCAGGACGTGCTCGCCGTGGTAGCTCGCGAGGTCGCCCGGCTGGATCTGCGGCGTCCCGGCGCCCGCGACGGCGGTGTAGACGACGAAGACCGCGAGCGCCGCCGCAACGGACAGCGCGATGACGAGCCGGGCCGGACTGCGCCTCACGGGCGAAAGGATACTCCTGCGCGGGGGAGCGGCTTAGTGGTCGCCGGCCGTCACGCGCCGGCCGGGCACGCGGTAGCCGTGATCGTGGCAAAGGGAACCAGGCGATTCCTCGGTGAGGGCATCGCAGTACCCCTTGCCGTAGGCCGCGCGCATGAAGGCCGCGACGACGTCCAGGTTCCACTCGGAGATCTCTGCCGCCTCGCGCCAGAGGTCGGTGAGGCGAAGGTCGATGTCGAGCTCCAGGAGGTCGATCCGCGAGGGGTTGACGGCCATGGCGAACAAAGTAGAAATCGGGTCGGACGGACTAGTCTGCCGCCGTGGGCGAGATCCGGATCGGCCCGGCAGGGTGGCCCGAGGCGGGGAGCTTCGAGGAGGCCGCAGAGGCGCTCGCGGCCGGTGGCTACCGGGCTTGCGAGATCGGGTTTGCCGGCGGCTTCTGGCTCGACTACGAGACCGCTCCGGAGCTCGGCGCGGCGCTCCGGGCGTATGACGTCGCCCTCTCGGTGCATGCGCCGCTCGCCGCCTTCATGGGCCATGTCGCCCGTGAGAAGAAGTTCAAGATGGCGCTCGGCATGCTCGACCACACGGCCGGCCTCGCGAAGGCCGCG
The DNA here is from genome assembly GCA_041499745.1 of Gaiellaceae bacterium. Classification (GTDB taxonomy): domain Bacteria; phylum Actinomycetota; class Thermoleophilia; order Gaiellales; family Gaiellaceae; genus Palsa-739. Next base: position 25,778 of record JBGQKY010000012.1, on the reverse strand, counting down.
GGCGCCGACCTCGTCGTCTTCCACCCCGGCTTCCTGCTCGGACGCGAGCGCGAGCGTACGATCGCCGACGTCGTCGATCAGCTCGGCAACCTGCGCGAGCGGCTCCTGGGGAAGGACCGGCTCGTGCCGTTCGGGATCGAGGTGATGGGACGCGTGCGCGACTTCGGCAGCATCGACGACGTGCTCGCGATCGCGTCGCAGGTCGACTTCGTCCGCCCTGTGCTCGACTTCGCGCACATGCACGCGACGAGCGACGGCGCGTTCACCGACGTCGATGCGTTCGCGTCGGCTCTCGAGGCGGCCGACGACGTGATCGAGCCGGGGGCGCCGTTCCACATCCATTTCAGCGACATCGCGTACGCCAACCGGAACGAGACGAGGCATCTCCCTTACGGCGAGGGCACCTTGCGGGCCGAGCCGCTGCGCGACGCGCTCGACCGTTTCGAGCGGCCGGCTACGGTGATCAGCGAGTCGCCGGACGACACGTCGACTCAGACGATCGGCGCGACGCTGCTCGGCGAGAGCGCGGCGCGCCGCGTCTCGTAGACGACCGCTTCCTCCTCGCGCCCGCGCGAGCGGAGGAACTCGGCGAGATGCCGGAGCGCCCAGTGCTCGAACGCCCGGAGGTCGTAGAGGGAGAAACCCTCGACCGCCTCGACGAGCAGCGTCTCCGCCTCCTCGTCGCGGTGCTGCGCAGCACGGACGAGCCCGAGCGCGAGCCGCGTCGACCCCAGTGAGGCGCGGTCCTCCGGGCCCACCGTCTCGCGTGCCTCGAGTGCGAGCCGCTCGGCCTCGTCGATGCGTCCCTGCTCGACGTGCACCATCGCGAGCGCACGTTGCGCCTCGCAGAGAGAGCCGCGGTCGCCGATCCCCTTCAGCGTCCTGACGGCGTCGCCGAGGAGCTTCTCCGCGCGATCGAGATGGCCCTGCGCGAACGCGGCGCGGCCGACCATCATCGTCACCACAGCCTCGCGCGTCGTGTTGCCGAGCTCCGCATAGAGCTCGCGCGCGGCCGAAAAGTCGGCCTCGGCCTCGACCGGGGACTCGCTCGCCAGCTCGAACCAGCCCTTCACGCTCAGCGCCGAGGCGCGGCTGAAGATGCTTCCGCTCTCGTCGGCGAGCTCGAGCGCCCGATCGAGGAGCGGTTTCGCCTCGTCGGTCTCGAGGCGGATCACGTACGCCGTCACGAGCCCGTGGAGGACGAGCGCCTCGAGGTCCTTGCGCTCCGCCTCGCGTGCCGCCTCGAGTGCGAGCTTGGCCCAGTGCTCGAACTCGCCGTAGTCGCCGAGCCAGGACGCGACCTGCGACGAGACCCACAGGGGCTCGAAGCGAATCTCCGGCGAGGCCTCCTTCAGCACCTCGACCGCCTGTCCGACGAGGCGCCGAGCCGTCACCGCGTCGGCCCGGTGGTGAAGCATCGCTTCCGCGAGGGCCGTCAACGAGCGGCCTTGCACCTTCGTCGCGCCCTCGCGCTCGGCGGCCGCCGCGACCTCGCCCATCTCCACGACGACGGCGGGGAAGTCGGCCATGCGCCACGCGGCACGGCCGGCGAGATACCGCCGGTCGAGGGTCGGCGCCAGCTCGACGGCGCGCAGCAGCAGCTTTCGCGCGCTCCGGAACGACTCGCGCGAGAGCGCGCGATGACCGGCCTTTGTGAGCACCCCCGCTGCCTCTTCGCGAAGCTCTACGGGCGCGGCGCCGTCGAGCTCCGCCAGCAGCCGCGCGGCCTGGTCGAGATGGAAGGCGCGGATCTCGATCAGCTCGTCTCCCGCACGCTCGCCCAGCCACTCGGCGAACGCATAGTGAAGATCGGCGCGCGCCGTCTTCGAGAGGCCCGAATAGGCGACCTCGCGGATCAGCACGTGCTTGAACTTGAAGGCCTGCTCCCCGCTGATCGTCGCGCGCGCCTCGCGCACGACGAGATCGCGGAGGAGGAGCTCGTCGATCGCCAGTCCGGCGTCTTCGATCTCCGGCAAGAGCCGCTCGAGCGCGCCCGTCATGAAGATCCGCCCCATCACGGACGCGCGCTGGAGAGCGACGCGCGCCGGCGCGGGCAGCCGGTCGATGCGGGCGCCGATCAGCGCTTGCAGCGTGTCGGGAATCCGCTCGCCGCCGCTGCGTGGGCGCTCGGCGAGCATGCGCACCGTCTCCTCGAGGAAAAGAGGATTGCCCTCGGTCTTCGCGAGCACGGCCTCGGAGTCGATCGGCAGCTCGAGCGCGTCGGTCAACGCCTCGACGAGACGCGCACTCTCCTCAGGCTGGAGCGGCTCCAGCTCGATCGTCGTCGCGCGCACCCGCCCGCCACCCCAGGTGGGATGCACGTCGAGCAGCTCGCGCCGCGCGAGGCAGACGATCATGAGCGGCGCCTCGCGCACCCAGGACGCGAGGTGCTCGATCAGCTCGAGCAAGGGCTCCTCGCCCCAGTGCACGTCCTCGAAGACGAGCACGAGCGGCTGCGCCTCGGCGAGCTGCTCCGCCCAGGCGCGGGCGGCCCACGCGATCTCCTGCTGGGCGCGTTCGCCCTCGACGGCCTCGAGCACGCCGACGGCGAGGCCGAGCAGATCGGCCACCGCCTCGTCCTCGCAACACGCGCGCAGCTTGGCCTGCGCCTTGTCGAGCGGGTCGTCGTCGGTGATCCCGGACGATGCCTTCACCATCTCGGCGAGCGGCCAGTACGTGACCCCTTCGCCGTAGGGCAGGCAGCGGCCGCTGAGCACCGTCGCTCCCTCGAGTCCGTCCACGAACTCGCGGACGAGACGGCTCTTCCCCATGCCGGGATCGCCGTAGATCGTGAAGAGCGACGTGCGGCGTGCGCGGACCGTTCGGGCGAACGTGTTCTCGAGCATCTCCAGCTCGTCCTCACGGCCGACGAGGGGCGCCGAAAGGCTGCGAACCGGCTCGCTGAGCTCGACGGCGCAGACGGCGCGTTGGGCGGCCACCGGCTCGCGCCAGCCGCGCAGCTCGAGCGGCACGACCGGCTCCAGCTCGACGCGGCCGCGGAGCAGTCGCACCGCGGCGGGACCGACGAGGATCTCGTTGGGGCCGGCCTCCTGCTGCAGGCGCGCGGCGAGGTTCACGGCCTCGCCGGTCGCGAACGTCGAATCGCTGTCGTCGGCGACGACCTCGCCCGACTCGATCCCGATCCGGGCCTCGAGGCCGAGCTCCCGCACGCGGTCGAGGGTCGCGAGCGCAGCGCGGACGGCGCGCTCGGCGTCGTCCTCGTGGGCGAGCGGGACGCCGAAGGCGGCCATGACGGCGTCGCCGGCGAACTTCTCGACCGTCCCTCCGTGGGTGACGATGCAATGCGACACCTGGTCGAAGAAGCGGTTGACGCGCCGCCGCACGACCTCCGGGTCCGCGTCGGCCAGAAGCTCCGTCGAAGAGACGAGGTCGACGAACAGCACCGTCGCGAGCTTGCGCTCCATGCTCTCAATCGTAGTTGCAGAGCGTGGGGCTAGGATCGGCGGCGGCATGCTCGATCCGAAGGTCTTCAAGGCGTACGACGTGCGCGGGATCTACCCGAAGGAGCTGGACGAGGACGGTGCGTACGCGATCGGGCGGGCCTACGTGCAGCAGTTCGAGCCGCGCCGCATGGCGGTCGGGCGTGATATGCGCCTCTCGAGCCCGCAGATGGCCGCCGCCGTGATCCGGGGCGCCGCCGACGAGGGAGCGGAAGTCCTGGACGTGGGTCTCGTGGGGACCGAGATGGTCTATTTCGCGGTCGGGGAGCTCGAGCTCGACGGCGGGATCATGGTCACCGCCTCGCACAACCCCAAGGAGTACACGGGGATGAAGATCGTCCGGCGGGGCGCGCTGCCGGTTGGCGGCGAGTCGGGATTGCTCGACGTGCGCGACAGGGCACTCGCCCTCGCCGACCGGAAGGGCGGCAGCGAGGAACGCGCCCGCGAGGTGGACATCTGGCCCCAGTACGTCGAACGGGTGCTGTCCTTCATCGACGTGTGCGCACTGCGGCGGCTCAAGGTCGTGATCGACGCAGCGAACGGGATGGCCGGCCTGATGCTGCCACCAGTTCTCGAGCGTCTGTCGGCGATCGAGGCCGTGCGGTGCTACTTCGAGCCCGACGGATCGTTTCCGAACCACGAGCCGAATCCGCTGCTGCCCGAGAACCGCGAGTTCATCGTGCGCAAGACCCTCGATGAGGGGGCCGACCTCGGCATCGCGTTCGACGGCGACGCGGACCGCTGCTTCTTCGTCGACGACTCCGGGGAGTTCGTGCCGGGCGATTTCGCGACTGCGCTGCTGTCGGAGCTCATCCTGGAGAAGGAGCCCGGCGCGAGGATCATCTACGACGTGCGCGCGAGCTGGTCGGTCCCGGAGACGATCGAGCGCGCTGGCGGCGTGCCGCTCATCAATCGTGTCGGGCACGCGTACATCAAGCACCGGATGCGCAAGGACGACGCGGCGTTCGGCGGCGAGGTGTCGGGGCACTACTACTTCCGCGGGTTCTCGCAGGCCGACTCGGGCGTCGTGCCGTTCCTGCTGATGCTCGAGCTGATCTCGAAGCGGGGTCGCAAGCTGTCGGAGGTGCTGGAGCCGTTCCGCTCGCGCTACTTCATCACCGGGGAGCTGAACACGCCGGTGTCCGACGTCGCATTAAAGCTGCAGGAGCTGAAGGAGCGGTACGCCTCCGAGGGCAAGGTCTCGCACCTCGACGGCATCTCCGTCGATGCGGACGACTGGCACTTCAACGTGCGTCCGTCGAACACGGAGCCGCTGCTCCGGCTGAACCTCGAGGCGCGCTCCAAAGAGCTGATGGAGCGCAAGCGAGACGAGGTGCTCGACCTGATCAGATCGTAGGATCAGCCGCAGTGGGGAAACCGCCGTTCAAGTTCAGCGCGCGCACCCGGGTCGGGTTCTCGGACACCGACGCGCAGGGGATCGTCTACTACGGGCGCTACAACCCGTACTTCGACCTCGCGCGCGTCGAGTACCTGCGGAGCCTCGGGCTGCTGCACTACCGCGACCGCGGCGGGGGCGATTTCGTGATGCGCGCGAACGACGTCGAGTACTTCGCACCCGCCCGGTTCGACGACGAGCTCGAGGTCTACGCGCGGGTTTCCCGGCTCGGCCGGACAAGCGTCACGTTCCAATTCGCCGCGCACAAGGTCGCGGACGACACGCTCCTCGTGACCGCGCACCAGACGCTCGTCCACGTCGACCCGCGCGAACGGCGGGCGCTCTCGGTGCCCGCGGACTACAAGGCGAGCGTCGCCGCTTTCGAGGGCGAAGATGTCGAGCACTAGCGTCGCGCTCGAGGCAATCGACCGGATTCTCAACCGCGGCGGCGACGCGGACGACATCCTCCGCCAGGTCGTCGCGACGCTCCACGAGCGGGCGGGCTACGCCTGGTCGGGGATCTTCTTCCTCGAGGACGGCAAGCTCACGCTCGGCCCGCAGGCCGGCACGCCCGACGAGACGCGCCGCACGAGCGTCCCGGTCACCTGGCAGGGAGACCGGATCGCCGAGCTCGCGGTAGACGCCGCACCCGACGAGGACCGCAGCTTCCTGGAGCGCATCGCCCTTCTCGTCTCCGGGCACTGCCTCGTCGGCTGGGACACCGGCGGCGAGACCTGGGAACCCTAGACGCGTCAAGGCCGCGCGCCCGGCCGAGTCCTCGAACGACCGGGCGCCGCAGCTTCGTGCCCCCTCCCCACCTCTCGTTCTAGTCCGAACGGGGAAGCTGTCGATCCCTCGTTCAAGGGTTGTCTGCTGCACGCGCACGATCCCTCGTTCGAGGGAGCGGCGCGACTCTACGACCGGCGCCTTCGCGCGTGTCCCCCTTTCGAGGTACCCCGCCGCGGGCGATCGAGTGACCCTCGATCGAGGGACTACGAGGGGGTGACGCGGAAGGCGTCGAAGACGGCGTCGACGTTGCGCAGCGCGGTGAGCAGCGCCCGCAGCGACTTCACGTCGCCGACTTCCGCCACATACCAGTTCTTCGCCATCTGGTCCTCGACGGCACCACCGTAGGAGACGATGTTCGCCCCGTGCTCGGCGAACGTCCGCGCGACGTCCTCGAGGAGGCGCGGGCGATCCCACGAGTCGACGGCGATCTGAACCCGGAAGCTCTGCGACGTCCCGCCGTCCCACTCGACCGGCGTGAAGCGCTCAGGGTTTCGCATCAGCGCGCGGACGTTCGGACAGTCGCCGCGGTGCACTGTGATTCCCTTGCCGAGCGAGATGTAGCCGACGACGTCGTCACCCGGGACCGGCGTGCAGCACTTCGCCATGCGCACGAGCACGTCCTCGACTCCGACGACGTTGATGCCGTAGGTGTTGCTCGCCATCGCGTCGCGCGCCCGCGGCTTCTTGGAGACGGCCTCTTCCTCGGCGACCTCCTCCACCTTCAGCTTCTGGAGCACCTTGTTGACGATGCTTCCCGCAGTCAGCTTCCCCGAGCCGAGCGCGAGGTAGAAGTCCTCTGCCTTCTTGTAGCCGGACTCGCGAATCACCCCGGCCAGGACGGCCGAGCCCACCAGCTTTCGGTACGGCAGATTCTGACCCTTGAGCGCATGTTCCAGGAGCTCGCGGCCCTTCGCCTCGAGGTCCTCCTTCTGCTCCCGCGAGAAGAACTGTCGGATCTTGTTGCGCGCACGCGACGACGCGACGAGCGAGAGCCAGTCTCGCGAGGGCCCGCGGCCGCTCTTCGACGTGAGGACCTCGACGCGATCGCCGCTGCGCAGCTTGTAGTGCAGAGGCACGATGCGGCCGTTCACCTTCGCACCGACCGTGCGATGGCCGACGTCGGTGTGCACGGCGTACGCGAAGTCGATCGGCGTCGCCCCTGCAGGCAGCGTCTTCACTTCGCCCTTGGGAGTGAAGACGAACACCTCTTCGTCGAAGAGATCGGTGCGGAACGACTTCACGAACTCGCGGGCGTCGGCCTCCTCGCCGCTCGTGTCCATCAACTGCTTCACCCACGCGCCCCACTCGTCGCCGGCCACCTCCTTGCCGCGCTTGTCGAACTTCCAGTGCGCGGCAACGCCCAGGTCGGCGATCTCGTGCATCTCGCGCGTACGAACCTGAATCTCGAGCGGCCTACCCTCCGGCCCGATCACCGTCGTGTGCAGCGAGCGGTAGCCGTTGAACTTCGGCATCGCCACGTAGTCCTTGAAGCGGCCCGGCATCGGCTTCCAGAGCGAGTGGATGAGACCGAGCGCGCCGTAGCAGTCGCGCGTCCCCTCCTCGCCACCTCGCTCGACGATGACGCGCATCGCAGTCAGGTCGTAGATCTCGTTGAACTCGCGGCCCTTCTTGGCCATCTTGTCGTAGATCGAGTAGAAATGCTTCGCGCGTCCGGAGATCTCGGCCGGGATATCGACCTTCGCGAGCTCACGCGCGAGAACGTCGCCGGCCTCTGCGACGTGTCCTTCGCGATCGGCGCGGCGCTCGGCGACCATCGTCTTGATCTCCTCGTACTTGCGCGGGTGCAGCGTCTGGAACGCGAGATCCTCGAGCTCCCACTTGAGGGCGTGGATGCCGAGGCGGTGCGCGAGCGGCGCATAGACCTCGAGCGTCTCCTTCGCCTTCTGAATCTGCTTCTGCTTGCCGAGGTACTCGATCGTCCTCATGTTGTGCAGCCGGTCCGCGAGCTTGATCAGGATCACGCGAACGTCCTCGGACATCGCGACGACCATCTTGCGGTAGTTCTCGGCCTCCGCCTGCTCGCGGCTCTGGAACTGGATTCGGGTCAGCTTCGTAACGCCCTCGACGAGCCGCGCGATCTCTGCTCCGAACTCGCTGCGCACGTCTTCGATGTCCGTCTCCGTGTCCTCGACCACGTCGTGTAGGAGCGCTGCCGCGAGCGTCTGCTCGTCGAGTCGTAACTGCGCGGCGATCCGCGCCACACCGATTGGATGCTCGATGAAGTCCGACCCGGAGCGGCGCTGCTGGCCTTCGTGCGCGGCCGCCGCGAACGCGAACGCCCGGGTGACGAGCTCGCGGTCGACCGGCCACTCGTAGTCTGCGATCTCCGCGAGCAACTCGTCGAGGAGCCCCTGGTGCTTCTCAGGCGTCCCGAGCGTCGCCATCGTCTCAGTGTACTCCGGCCCTCCGAGGGTGCATCCCCGCGGAAGGAACGGACGTTTCTCGGTCGAATTGACGGTTTCCATGCTCAGGATTCGCCGCAAGGACGCCCGGAAAGTGGCGAAGCTCGCCCGCGCATTCGCGGCACTCGACCGCGACGCCGGAACGGTCAGGCGCGCCCCGAGGCGCGGCGCGCGGGTCTCGGTCGGCGCGTAGACGCGTACGCTTCCCCGCGTGCCCTGGTACTACGCAGTCGCCGAGCGCGACCACGAGATCCAGAACCCGACGAGCCCTGACAAGATCGTCCTGCTCGGGAGCTACCTCCGGCTCGGCCCGGACAGCCGCGTTATCGATCTCGCCTGCGGGAAGGCCGGCCCCGCCGCCCTCCTCGCCGCGACGTACGGCTGCCGCGTCCTCGGCATCGAGCGCTCGCCGGAGTTCACGGAGGCCGCGCGACGCCACGTTGTCGAGAAGGGTGTAGGGCGGCTGGTCGAGATCGTCGAGGCCGACGCGCACGCGTACCCGCTCGAGCCCGGAGCCTGGGACGCCGCGCTCTGCCTCGGCGCGAGCTTCGTCTGGCACGACTTCGCCGGCACGCTCGCAGCGCTCGCGCCGGCCGTTCGCTCGGGCGGCCACGTCGTCGTCGGCGAGCCGTACTGGCGGGTGTGGCCACTGCCGCGGGGGATCGACGATCAGGGCTTCGTCTCGCTCCACGAGACGGTGAAACAGATCGAGGCGGCCGGCCTCTCCCTCGTCGCCACGATCGCGTCCACCGAGGACGACTGGGACCGCTACGAGTCGCTGCACTGGCGGGCGCTCGAGGAGTGGCTCGAAGCCGATCCCGGCGATCCGGACGCACCCGAGATCAGGGACCGGCATGACCGGAGCCGCGACGCGTACCTGCACCACGAGCGGGATCTCCTCGGCTGGGCGATCCTCCTCGGGCGGAAGCCCTAGGCCGCGCGTGCGAGCACCGGCTCGTCGCGCACGAGCAGCGCGCGGACGAGTTCGGACTCGAGCAGATGGCGGCGCCCGAGCCCGGCTTCCTCGATCTCGAGCTCGGCGAAGATCGCGACCGCGTCAACGTTGCGCGTCTCCGCGGGCTTGCCATATTCGGCCACGAGCCAGTTGCGCAGCGCGTCGAAGCGCTCGTCCGCCGAGAAGATGCGCCGAACGACGAGCTGCGGCGCGACGGTGCCGTTCCAGCGGTTCTCCTCGAGCCGAAACGCGAGGTCCCAGCGTGCTCCGGCGCGATAGTGGTCGAGCCGTGTACCGGCGCCGAACGCGATCGCGCTGCCGGCATCCCTGCCGTCGCAGCGCACCCGGAACCGGAGGTGCTTGCCCTCCCCGACGGTTGCGAGCCCGCCGAGCTCGCAGCCGGGCGCGAGCAGCGTGATCTCGGGATTGCCGAGTCCGAACGGCGCGAGCCGCGCGAGCTCCGCGCACAGGTCGAGCGTCAGGCGCGTCCCCCGAGGAACGACCGCGTCGACGTGCGTCACCGGGCGCAGGTCGTCCTCGACGAGCAGTCCCGCCGCGTGCGCGGCGAACGCCTCGGCGAACGCTGGCACGTTCTCCGGCTTGATCGACAGACCCGCGGCGGCACGGTGGCCGCCCCAGCGCTCGAGGAGCGCAGAGCACGCTCCGAGCCCTCCGTGCAGGTCGAACGACGCGATCGACCGCCCGGAGCCTTTCCAGTCCCCCTCCGCGCCGGCGATCAGCACGACCGGCCGGTTGAACAGCTCGACGAGACGCGACGCGACGATGCCGATCACGCCCTCGTGCCAGCTCTCGCCGGCAACGACGTACGCATGTCGCCGCCGGTGTTCTTCCGGCCACTCCTCGACCTGCCGCGCCGCCTCGCGGAAGATCTGCGCCTCGACGGCCTGCCGCTCGCGGTTCAGCTCCTCGAGCTCGTTCGCGAGCCGCCGCGCCTCGTCGGCATCGTCCGTCAGGAGGAGCTGGAGCGCGGCGCGCGGATGGCCTAAGCGCCCCGCGGCGTTGATGCGCGGGCCGAGGCGAAAGCCGCACGCGCCGGCGTCGACCGCCGCGGGATCGACTCCCGCCGCCCGCATCAACGCCTGGAGCCCGGGCTTTTGCGTGCGCGCGAGCGCGCGCAGGCCCGCGATCACGAGCGAGCGGTTCTCGTCGAGAAGCGGCACGACGTCGGCGATCGTCGCGAGGGCGACCAGATCGAGGTGCCGGTTCGGGATCTCCGAGTCGACGCCGAAGAGCGCCTGCCCGAGCTTGTAGACGACGCCGGTGCCGCACAGCTCCGGGTACGGATAATCGGACGGCCGCGTCGCGACGATCGGGCAGTCGGGCATCGTCTCGCCGGGCCGATGGTGGTCGGTGACGATCACGTCCAGCCCGCGTGCCTTCGCCTCGACGACCTCCGCGACGGCCGTGATGCCGCAGTCGACCGTGAGCACGAGGCCGCAGCCCTCGTCCGCGAGCCGGCCCAGGGTCTCACGGCTGACGCCGTAGCCCTCGTCGAAGCGGCTCGGCAGGTGCCACTCGACATCCGCGCCGAGCTCGCGCAGCAGGAGGACGGCGAGGGTGGTCGCAGCGATTCCGTCGACGTCGTAGTCGCCGTGCACACAGATGCGCTCGCCCGCTGCGAGCGCCGCCCGGATGCGCTCGCACGCGAGCCGCATGTCTCCGAGCAGGAACGGATCGTGGGACGCGCGCTCCCCCGCGAGGAACGCCCCCGCGGTCTCGGGGTCGGTATACCCGCGCCGGACGAGGACGCCAGCCGTCAACTCACTGATCCCCAGCGTCTGGGCGAGCCCAGTCCGCAGCCGGTGCGGGCACGGACGGACGGTCCAGGTGCCCTCGTTCATCGTAGAGTCACGGTAGGGAGGCCGCCGGACGACATACTCGGGGCCGTGCGTGAGCACTTTCTGCTCGACCCCGAGGTCGTCTATCTGAACCACGGCTCCTACGGCGCCTGCCCGCGGCCGGTTTTCGAGCGCTACCAGGCGTGGCAGCTCGAGCTGGAACGTGAGCCTGTCGACTTCATCTCGCGCCGCCTGCCGGAGCTGCTCGGAGACGCCCGCGCGGCACTCGCCGCCTATGTGGGCGCGAAGCCGGAAGATTTGACATTCGTCCCGAACGCGACCACCGGCGTGAATGTGGCGGCCCGCGCCCTCGCCTTGCAGCCCGGGGACGAGGTGCTTGCCACGAACCTCGAGTACGGCGCGTGTGACTACACGTGGGAACACGTTTGCGCGCATGCCGGCGCCCGGTATGTCCGCGCAGAGCTGGACGCCATCTTCGATCACAGAACCGAGAAGACGCGCGCCGTCTACATCTCGCACATCACCTCCGAGACTGCGCTGCTTCTACCCGTCGAGGAGATCGTCGCGCGGGCACGGCGCGAAGGCCTCGTCACGATCGTGGACGGCGCGCACGCACCCGGCCAGGTCGATCTCGATCTGGATGCGCTCGGCGCCGACTTCTACTCCGGGAACTGCCACAAGTGGCTATGCGCGCCGAAGGGGGCCGGCTTCCTCCACGTGCGCCGGGAGTGGCAGAACCGCGTCGACGGCCCAATCGTCAGCTGGGGCTACGGCGATGAGCAGCCGGCCTTCATATCGCGCACGCAGCGCCAGGGCACCCGCGACTCCGCCGCCTATCTCGCCGTACCGGACGCGATTGCCTTCGTCCAGGAACACGACAATCGCGAACGCTGCGTGGCGCTCGCCCGCAAAGCGCGCGCGCAGCTCTGCGAGCTCCTCGGGACGGAGCCACTGTCGCCCGAAGAGATGATTCGGCAGATGGCGAGCGTGCAGCTGCCCGCCGCCGACCCGGACCTCTCGCAGCGTCTCTTCGACGACCACCGCATCGAAATTCCGACGATGGGCCCGCGCCGTGACGACCTGCTGCGGATCTCGATCGCGATGTACACGGAGCCGGAGGACGTGGAGCGCCTGCTCGACGTCCTCCCGTCTCTCGTCAGCCCTCGCGCGGAAGCTCGACGCCGAGCACGCTGAGCAGGACGAGCAGTGCGATCCCGCCGGCCCAGAGCGCCAGCACGAGCTTGGGGCGGCGGCTCTCGCGCAACTGCTGCACGATCACCTTGACCCAGAGCATCACGAGGCCCGCCAGCGCGGCGAAGCCCACGACGATCACCGGGGCGAGATAGACCGCCCGCTCGAGCGGCCAGCCCATCCACCAAGCGGTGGCCGCAACCATGGCGGCGACGGCGACGAGGGCGATGACGAGGCGGAGTGCGCGCACGGACCAAGGGTACGCTTCGGGCCGTGGAAGGGGCCGGCAACTACGACTCCGGCGACGAATACGTCGTCGAGTTCCTCGGCTATCGCTTCAGCTTCAACGCGGAGGACTTCGAGCAGCGTGTCACGGCAGCCGCGGTCAAGCTCGGCCTCCTCGGTGGGAACGAGCTCGACGACGACGAGACGGCCGACCTGGTCGAGCTCGTCGAGCGGGACGTCATCGAGGAGCCCCGCAGCGCCCTCGGCCGCTACCTCGTTCGCCACTGGGACGAGGTCTCCCTCGTCGAGGGCGAGGAGCTCCTCTACTGGCTGAAGAAGCTCGTCTTCCGCGGCGCCTGGCTCGACCACCGCGTCAAGGTCGGGAAGCTCGAGGTCGGCTTCGACGAGGAGCTCGCCGACTTCTCGTACCGGGACCCGTACGGTGGGCGCGCACTGCTCGAGCTGCTGCCGACACCGAGCTGGCACGACCGCCAGTACCGGCGATGACACGCGCAGTGCCGCGGCCGTACGCCGCAGTCGGTCCGGCGTACCTCGCGACGTTGCTCGCGATCGACTCGCAGCTGGGCTGGTACGGGCAGCTCGCGCTCGGCGTGGTGACGTGGGCCGTGCTGCTCGCGGCGCTGCGCCCGCTCGCGCCGCTCGCGCGCGCGCAGGCGCTCGGCGTGGTCGTCTTCGCGACGATCGGCGAGGTCACCGGCTCGCTCGTGTGGGGTGTCTACCACTACCGCCTGCACAACCTCCCGCTCTTCATCCCGCCGGCGCACGGGATCGTGTACCTGAGCGGGCTCGCGCTCGCCTCGATCGTCCCCGCGCGCCGGCTCGTCGCCGCTGCCGCCGCGGCCGCGATCGGCTGGGGGCTCGCCGGGGTGACCGTGCTGCCTCGCCTCGACGTTGCCGGAGCGATCGGCGTACCGCTGCTCTGCCTCTTCCTCTGGCGTTCGCGCTTCCGCGCCGTGTACGCCGGTGTCTTCCTCGTCGTCGGCGCGCTGGAGCTGTACGGCACCTCGATCGGGACGTGGCGCTGGGCCGCCGAGCTTCCAGGACTCGGCATCCCTGACGGGAACCCGCCGAGCGGCGTCGCAAGCGGCTACGTCTGGTTCGACGTGATGGCGCTGCTCGTCGCGCCGTTGCTCGTCGCGGCGGTGCGCGCAGCCCGGCTCCGCTTCGGCCCCCGCGCTATAGTTGCGCTCTCGCGCGATGAGGCTCGCGCTTAACCGCCCTCCGGGGCTGATGGCCTCTACCGAACGTCTAACCCGACGCGAAGTAGGAGGTCGTCATCAGCCCTGTTCAACTCGCAGCCGTTCTCGCGACCGTCGTGCTCGTCGCGTCGATGCTGTCGGTCGAGCTCGGCATCACCGTCGCGCTGATCGAGCTGACGCTGGGCGTCGCCGTCGGCAACGTCTTCCACCTCCAAACCGCTGAATGGCTCGACTTCATCGCCAAGTTCGCCTCCATCGTCCTGACGTTCCTCGCAGGCATGGAGGTCGATCCGACGTACATGCGCGACCGTGCGAAGGCGACGATCGGCATCGGCGTCTCGTCGTTCGCCGGGCCGTTCGTCGTGGCAGGGCTCGTCTCGTACTTCGTCCTCGACTGGAGTCTCAAGGCATCGCTGATCGCAGGAACGGCCCTCTCGACGACGTCTCTGGCCGTCGTGTACTCGGTTCTCGTCGAGCGCGGGCTCAACACGTCGAACGTGGGCAAACTGCTGATGAGCGCGACGTTCGTCACCGACCTCTGCACCGCGGTGGCGCTGTCGGCCATCTTCATCAAGCCCAACATCTGGTTCCCGGTTTTCGTGGTCGTGTCGCTCGCGCTCATCCTCGCGCTCCCGAGGCTCGCACCACCGTTCTTTGTCCGCTACGGCGATCGGGTCATCGAGCCCGAGATCAAGCTCGTGTTCGTCGCGCTCTTTCTGCTGATGGTCCTCGCCGATGCGTCGAACGGGCACGCGGTGCTGCCGGCGTTCATCCTCGGTCTCGTCATGAGCCGCCATTACCAGGAGCATCGAGATGAGCAGCAGCGGCTGCGGATCGTCGCCTTCGCATTCCTCACGCCGTTCTTCTTCCTCAAGGGCGGGCTCAACGTCTCGCTCGGCGCAGTGTTCTCGAACCTCGGGCTGCTCGGCGTCCTGCTCCTGGCGAAGATGGTGCCGAAGGTGGCGTTCGTCTACCCACTGGCGCGGCGTGCGATACCCCGCCACGCTACGTTCACGACCCTGTTGATGAGCACGGGGCTGACGTTCGGAACGATCTCTGCGCTTTACGGTCTCACGGCGCACATCATCGACAGGACGCAGTTCTCGCTCTTGATCACCGTGGTGGTGCTGTCGGCCGTGGTGCCCACCGCGATCGCCGAGCGCTGGTTCCTCCCGGACGAGGAGTCCCGCGATGCCGACGGCCGCACGCCGCCGGTTCCTGCCGAAGAGTTCGTTTGATCAGAAGAGCTTCGGCTCGCCGGCAGGCGCAACGCCCACGTGCGCCCGACCGAGCTTCGTGATCGTGCGACCGCGCGGGGTGCGCTGGATGAAGCCGAGCTGTAGGAGGTACGGCTCGTAGACGTCCTCGATCGTCTCCTGCTCCTCGCCGAGCGACGCCGCGAGCGTCGAGAGCCCGACGGGCCCGCCGTCGAATTTCTCGGCGATCGAGCGCAGCAGCTCGCGCGCTTCCCGGTCGAGGCCCTGCTCGTCGATCTCGAGCAGCAGGAGCGCCTCGCGTGCGACCTCGGTCGTGATCGCGCCCTGGTGGCGAACCTGCGCGACGTCGCGGACACGCCGGAGGATCCTGTTCGCGATGCGGGGCGTGCCGCGCGAGCGGCGCGCGATCTCCTCCGCCGGCCCGGCGGCGATGTCGACGCCGAGGATGCGCGCAGACCGGTGCACGATCGTACCGAGCTGATCGGGGTCGTAGTAGTCGAGACGGAACGTGAGCCCGAAGCGGTCGCGGAGCGGTGTCGTCAGCAGGCCGGTGCGCGTCGTCGCGCCGACGAGCGTGAACGGCGGCAGGTCGAGGGTCAGGGTGCGCGCCGACGCCCCCTCGCCCATCACGATGTCGATGCGGAAGTCCTCGAGCGCCGGGTAGAGGATCTCCTCCGCCGTGCGACTCAGCCGGTGGATCTCGTCGACGAACAGCACGTCGTGAGGCGCGAGTGAGGTGAGGATCGCCGCGATGTCCTTCTTCTCGACCGCGGGACCTGCGAGCGTGCGCAGGCCGACTCCGAGCTCCTCGCGAATGATGTGCGCGAGACTCGTCTTGCCGAGACCCGGCGGCCCGGCAAGCAGGACATGGTCGAGCGCCTCGCCGCGCGCCTTTGCCGCGACCAGCGCGATCTCGAGTTGCTCCTTGACCCGCTCCTGCCCGACGAAGTCGTCGAGCCGGCGCGGGCGCAGGGTGAGCTCGACCTCCTCGTCCTCCTCGTTCAGAACCGGCGCGACGAACGAGCTCATGCGGCCCTGCGTAGGGCTTGACGGACACGCTCCTCCGGCGACGCCTCGACGTCTGTCTCGGCCAGTGCGCGCTCTGCGTCGGCGATCGAGTAGCCGAGCTCGACGAGCGCGTCGCGCGCGACGACGTGGTCGTCGAGGCCGGAGGGGGCGACTCCGCCCAGAGGTGCGATGCCCGTAACAGCGAGCTTCTCCTTCAGTTCGAGCACGATCCGCTCGGCTGTCTTCTTACCGATCCCCGGGATCGCGGTGAACCGGGCTGCATCCTCGCGAACGATCGCGCGGCGCAGCTCCTCCGCCGGCGAGCCCGAGACGATCGCGAGCGCGACCTTCGGGCCGACGCCGTTCACGCTCAGCAGCTGGATGAAGAGCTCGCGCTCGGCGCGCTCGGCGAAGCCGTAGAGCTGGAGCACGTCCTCGCGGACGTGGAGATACGTCTCGACGACGATCTCGTCGGCGCCGTCGGCCTTCCGGATGGCGCTCGGCGTCGCCGCGACGAGATAGCCGACGCCGCCTACGTCCAGCATGAGCCCTTCCGGCGTCGACGCCACCGGCTTGCCCCGGAGCCTCGCGATCATCCGACCAGCTTCAGGAGCGGCGGGGCGAGGGCATGGCAGATCGCGACGGCCAACGCGTCAGCAGCGTGGTTCGGGGTCGGCAGGGCCGGGAGGCCGAGGATCGCCTTGACCATCCGCTGTACCTGCGCCTTCTCGGCCCGCCCGTAGCCGCACACGGCCTGCTTGACGCGTGCGGGGGCGTACTCGGCGCACTCGACGCCTGCCAGTGCCGCCGCGACGAGCACGGCGCCGCGCGCCTGACCGACGGAGAGCGCGGTGCGGGCGTCGACGCCGACGAAGGACTCCTCGAGGGCGACCGCATCCGGCCCGTGCTCCGCGACGAGCGCCGCCACCCCCTCGAAGATCGTCCTCAACCGCAGCTCCAGGGGCTCGCCGGCGGGCGTCGACCACGAGCCGTGGCCGATGGCCCTGAGGCGCCCGCCGCTTTCGTGGACGATCCCGTAGCCGCAATTCGCCGTCCCCGGATCGATGCCGATGACCTTCACGGCGACACGTTAGGCGCGAGGTCGGACGACTCCTGCCGTAGCCTCCGCTGAGTGAACCTCCCTCCGACCGCCTCCGGTCGCTCTACGAGCAGCGCGCGGAGCAGCAGTACGCCGAGCCGGCGCCGCTGCCCGACCCCAGGCTCGACCGGAAGTTCGCGCGGATCTGCCGGCTCGTACGCGAGCAGCTCCCGGCGACCGCGTTCCTCGACGCAGGCTGCGGCGACGGGCGCTACCTCGCGGCTCTCTCGGGAGAGCTCCCGGCACGGGTCGCCGGCGTCGACATCTCCGAGCGGATACTCGAGACGGCGCGCGCGCGGACACGCGCCGAGCTTCGGCGGGCGAACCTCGAGTCGCTGCCGTTCGCGGACGGCGAGTTCGACCTCGTGCTCTGCTCGCAGGTCATCGAACACGTGCTCGACGCGCCCGCGGCCGTGCGCGAGCTCGCACGCGTGCTTCGCGCGGGCGGCATGCTGATCCTCTCGACGGACAACGAGCACAACGTCGTCTCTCGGGTGCTGAATGCGCCGCGCGTGGGCCTCGTCCGTCTGCTTCGGCTGCGCGGGAGGCGCGGGCAGGTCGAGTCACCGGCGACGCCGTACTCGCGCACGGCCCTCCGCGTGCTCGTGGCAGGCGCCGGGCTCGAGGTGGAGCGGCTCGAGACATTCCGCTTCCAGCTCATGTGGCCGTTCGGCAGGAGCCCGCTCCAGCGGCTGCTGAACCGGCTCGACGGGGCACTCCCGGCGCACGGACGTCGGCGACATCGTCGTCGCGGTGGCGCGCAAGCCGTGACCTGCGCGACTCGCTTGTGCTTTGCGTGTACGTCTCGTTAGCCGTGCCTGTCACGGGTTACAGAAACGTCACGCGTTCCTAGCCGGCGACCGCCACGAGCACCTGCTCGGGAATGTCGAAGTTCGCGTAGACGTCCTGGACGTCGTCGTTGTCCTCGAGCTGATCCATCAGGCGGAGGACCTTCTTCGCGTCGGATTCGTCGACGACCTCGACGGTCGTCTTCGGGAGCATCGTCAGCTCAGCCGAGTCGACGGCGAAGCCCGCGGACTCCACCGCCTCCCGTACGGCCGCAAGATCCTCGGGCGCGGACAGCACCTGGTAGCTCGAGCCGTCGAGCGTCACATCGTCTGCCCCACCCTCGGCCGCCGCGAGCATCAGCTCGTCCTCGTCGACGCCTTCCGCCGGGATGAGCACGACACCGCGACGCTCGAAGAGCCATGCAACGGCGCCCGAGGCCCCGAGGTTTCCGTCGTTCTTCGAGAACGTATGCCGCACATCGCTTGCCGTGCGGTTGCGATTGTCGGTGAGCGCCTCGACGAGCACAGCGACGCCACTCGGGCCGTAGCCCTCGTAGACGATCGTCTCGAACTGGCTCCCGTCGGCCTCTGCCCCGGATCCCTTCGCGATCGCGCGGTCGATGTTGTCCTTCGGCATCGAGTACGACTTCGCCTTCTCGATCGCGTTCTGGAGCGCGAGGTTCCCGGAAGGGTCGGCCCCGCCCTCCTTCGCCGCGACGATGATCGCGCGCGAGAGCTTCGAGAACAGCTTGCCGCGCTTCGCGTCTGCGGCCCCTTTCTTGTGCTTGATCGACGACCACTTGCTATGCCCGGACACTCATCGCCTCCCGCACAAGGTTCAGGAAGAGCTCGTGGATCCGCGTGTCGTCGGTCAGCTCCGGGTGGAACGCCGCGACGAGCAACCGCCCCTGTCGGGCGAGCACCGGATGCCCGTCGAGCTCCGCCAGGATCTCGACGTCAGGCCCGGCCTCCTCGATCCACGGCGCGCGGATGAAGACCGCCCGCAGCGGCTCCTCGCCGTGACCGAGGTCGAGGTCGGCCTCGAAGCTCGAAACCTGGCGCCCGAACGCGTTTCGCTCTGTCCGGAAGTCGCCCAGGCCGAGATGCTCCCGGTCTAGCACGATCATCCCCGCACAGGTGCCGAAGATCGGCGCGTCGAAGCGCCGCAGCGCCTTGTCAAGGCCGTAGAGCCCCATCAGCCGGGTGATCGCCGTCGACTCGCCGCCGGGGATGATCAGGCCATCGAGGCCTTCCAGCTGCGCGGGAAGACGCACCTCGACCGGCTCCGCCCCCAGGCGCCGGAGCACGAGCGCATGCTCGCGGAAGTTCCCCTGCACGGCGAGCACGCCGATCCGAAGCGGCCGGTCCACAGCGCGGATTGTAGAGACGCTTAGGCGATACGCCGGTGGCGGCGCTCGACGAGGAGGCCGAGCAGCACCCAGAAGAAGCCGACAAACGCGAAGACGAGTGGCAGGACCCAGCTGCGGCTCGGGGCGAAGATCGAAAAGCCGGTGTTCGCCCACTCGTTGGCCCAGTGGATCGCGGCCGCGGCGAACCCGGCGACGCCGAGCACCGCCCAGCTCGACCGGCCCGTACGCGCAGCGACGCCGACAAAGACGACGGCGGCGGTCGCGAGCAGCGCGTAGTCCGCCTCGCTCGAGTGCCACCAGAAGAGCAGTGCACCCCCGATCAAGAACCCGGCGAAGAGGTGGAGCCAGAAGCCGTACGGGTGCCGGGGCCCGCGGTCGACCCCGGTGCCGATGCCGAGATAGACGAGCCCGATCAGGAGCGTCAGCACGGCCGACCAGTTGCCGCCGTTCGAGAGGAAGTCGGTGAGCAGGAAGTAGCTCGCGGCCGTGACGTAGACGATCAGGAGCGGGAAACGGAACCTTCGCAGCGCAACGGCGGCGGCCTGGATGACGAGCAGCAACAG
This sequence comes from Gaiellaceae bacterium, assembly GCA_041499745.1. Taxonomy (GTDB): domain Bacteria; phylum Actinomycetota; class Thermoleophilia; order Gaiellales; family Gaiellaceae; genus Palsa-739. The sequence continues at coordinate 6,253 of JBGQKY010000012.1, read as the reverse complement.
GAGCCAGGTGCCCCAGTGCCAGCCCCTGAGCGGATCGTTCTGGTCCTGCGGCAGCCAGCCCCACCAGTCGAGGAGCGTCCCGGAGAACGCAATCCACATTCCCACCGCTGCGAACGCGAACAGCCCGGCGGCGATCCACTCGCCGCGCCGCTGGAACGCGAGCGCTACGGCGAGCAGCACGAAGAGCGGCAACAGCGTCCAGGCGACGAGTGCGCCCTTGCCGTACTCGCCCGACAGGAACGCGAGCGCTCCGAGCGCCGAGCCGAGAACCGTGAGCCCACCCGCGTAGAGCAGGAAGGACGCGCTCGTCCAGGTCGGTTTCGCGACGTCCATCACCGGGGCATTCTCCGCCCCGGGACGGACGGACCCCTACCAGCCGCGCGTCTCGAGCAGCTGCGAAGGGTCGAGCGTCTGCGTCGAGATGCCGACCATCGGCTCACCGAGGGCGGCGGAGACCCGCGCGAGGATCTCGGGATCGTTGTAGTGCGTGGTCGCCTCGACGATCGCCTTCGCGCGCTGCTCGGGATTGCCCGACTTGAAGATGCCCGAGCCGACGAAGACGCCGTCGGCGCCGAGTTGCATGCAGAGCGACGCGTCGGCCGGTGTCGCGATCCCGCCGGCCGTGAACGTGACGACCGGCAGCCGGCCGTGCTCGGCGACCCAGCGCACGAGATCGTACGGCGCCTGATGGTTCTTCGCCTCCGCATACAGCTCTTCCTCGGCGAGCGAGGTCAGCCGGCGGATCGACCCGAAGACCGAGCGCATGTGGGTAACCGCGTTGACGATGTCGCCCGTGCCGGCCTCGCCCTTCGTGCGGATCATCGCCGCGCCCTCCGAAAGGCGCCGCAGCGCCTCGCCGAGGTTCGTTGCGCCGCAGACGAACGGGACGGTGAACGCCCACTTGTCTACATGGTGCTCGAGGTCGGCCGGCGTCAGCACCTCGGACTCGTCGATGTAGTCGACCTCGAGCGCCTCGAGGATCTGCGCCTCGGCGAAGTGCCCGATGCGGCACTTGGCCATCACCGGGATCGTGACGGCTTCCTGGATCTCCTTGATCATCTCCGGGTCGGACATGCGTGCGACGCCGCCCTCGACGCGGATGTCCGCGGGGACACGCTCGAGCGCCATGACTGCGACCGCTCCCGACGCTTCCGCGATCTTCGCCTGGTCGGCGTTGACCACGTCCATGATCACCCCGCCCTTGAGCATCTCGGCGAGGCCGCTCTTCAGGCGCATCGTCCCGTACTCGGCCATGCCCGCAGTCTAGCCAGCCCGCTAGGACTTGAGGCAGCGCACCGCTGCGTCCAGCTCGTCCGGGTTCGGCGTGACCGTCCAGACGAGGACGGCATTCCCGCTCGTACGCAGGATGTCCGACATGTGCGGCCGCAGGCTCTTGGGCGCCCGGAGCTTGTACGCCTGCTCGGTCGATGCGACCGAGTCGGCGTCGGCCGTGAACGCGATCGTCACGACGTTCCCGCTCGGCGAGGCGGCGCGGAGGCCGCCGTTCTCGGCGAAGCCGGCGATGAAGCCGACCTTCCGCGGGCGCGTCGTGACGCCGGTGAAGCCCCTGCTCCTCAGGCAGGCGGCGCTGCCCTTCGCGGTGAAGGGCTTGGAGTTGCGAACGCCGCAGCCGCCGGCGAGGAGCGCAACGAGCAGCAGGATTCCGAGCGTGCGGCTCACGGGGCGACTGTAGCCACGCCGGTCGACGGACCGGAGACTAAGCGCACCCCATAGGCTGTCGCGACTCGTGCCCGAGATCGCGAACTTCGGAGGAATCGTCTTCGTGGTCGGTGCCGCTTGTGCAGCGGCCGTGCTCGCGGCGAAGATCACGGCGCGCGTGCCGGTCCCGACGCCGGCGATCTTCCTCGTTGCCGCCGCCGTCTCGTCTGACGTCTTCCCGCACCTCCACGACTATCTCGACGTCCGGGACGTGACGCGCGTTGCGGTTGTCGCGTTGATCGTGATCCTTTTCCACGGCGGCATGGGGATCGGCACGCGTAGGTTCCGAGCCGCTTTGATCCCGACGCTGACGGTGGGTGTGCTCGGCACGTTCGCGACGGCGGCTGTCGTCGCGGCGTTCGCTCACTGGGCGCTCGGCTTCGCCTGGATCACCGCAGGCATCGTCGGCGCCGCGATCGCGCCGACCGATCCGGCCGTGATGTTCTCGGTGCTCGGCGGGCGTGAGGTCGGCGGCCGCTCGGGAACGATCCTCGAGGCGGAGTCCGGACTGAACGACCCGGTCGGGATCGCGCTGATGATCGGGATGATCGAGCTCGCGACGCACCCGCATTCGTCGTTCCTCGTCGTCGTCAAGGAGTTCGCGCTCGAGATGTCGATCGGCGGCGCGATCGGCACTGCCGCCGGCTGGGCTCTGATGGTCGTCAACAATCGCGCCTCCCTTCCCAGCAAGCCGCTCTATCCGCTGCTCACGCTCGCCTGCGCGGCCACGATCTACGGCGGCACGTCCCTCAGCCACGGATCGGGGTTCCTCGCCGTCTTCGTCGCTGGGCTCGTCGCCGGGGGCGCCGACTTCACGGCCAAGCGGGACACCGAGCGCTTCCACGCCGCGCTCGCGAGCCTCGCGGAGATCGTCGTCTTCGTCGCACTCGGGCTGACGGTCGACCTCGCCGACCTGGGCCACTTCCGCGTCGGCGGCTACGGGCTCCTGCTCGCCGTCTTCCTCGGCTTCGTCGCACGGCCCGCCGTGATCCTGCCGCTCCTCGCCCCCGCCCACCTCCGCGCGGGCGAGCGGCTGTTCGTCGCGTGGGCCGGCCTCAAGGGGGCTGTCCCGATTCTCCTCGCCGCGTTCGCCGTCCTCGCGAAGGTCGACGAGGCGGCACGGATCTACCTCATCGTCTTCGTCGTCGTCATCTTCTCCGTCGTCGTGCAGGGATCGCTCGTCCCGGCGGTCGCTGCGAGGCTCGGCGTCCGCATGGTCGCCGGAGAATCGCGACACTAGCGCTCGTGGAACCCTGGTCCCGCCCCTTCGCCGGACGGCTCGACGAGCTCGAGCTCGACAGCGCCGCTCTCCGGGGAAACCCCCTCCGCGACCCGCACGTCCGGCCGCTCTGGGTGTACGTCCCGCCCGGCTGCGGCGAGACTCCGCTCCCGTCCATCTATCTGATCCAGGGCCTCACGGGTCAGCTCGACATGTGGCGGAACCGCTCGGCGTTCCGGCCGACCGTGCCGGAGCTCGTCGACACCTTGTTCGCGGAGGAAGGATGCCCGCCCGCGCTCGTCGTGTTCGTCGACGCCTGGACGTCGTATGGCGGCTCGCAGTTCCTCGACTCGCCCGGCGTCGGGAACTACCACACGTACCTCTGCGAGGAGGTCGTCCCGTTCGTCGACGCGCGCTACCGCACACTCGCCGGCGCGGCGCACCGCGGCATCGCCGGCAAGTCGAGCGGTGGGTACGGCGCGATGGTGACGCCGATGCTGCGGCCCGATCTCTTCGGCGGCCTCGCGACCCACGCCGGCGACGCGCTCTTCGAGCAGTGCTACCTACCGGACTTCCGCGAGGCGGCGCGGGCGCTACGGGATTCGTACGACGGCTCCTTCGACCGCTTCTGGGAGGACTTCCGCTCGCGGCCCGCCTTCACGAAGGGCACCGATGACCCCCTCCTCAACACGTGGGCGATGGCCGCCTGCTACTCCGCGAACGACGACGGCTCGGTCGACCTGCCTTTCGAGCCCGAGACGGGACGGCTGCGCGACGACGTGTGGCAGCGCTGGCTGGCCTGGGACCCTGTGCGGATGGTCGACCGCCACGCCGACACGCTTCGGGGGCTGCGCGCGATCTACATCGACTCGGGGAGGCGCGATCAGTACTTCCTCGACCTCGGCGCCGAGGCATTCCGGCAGGCGCTCGAGCGGGTCCGCGTCACCGAGGTCTTCTTCGAGCTCTTCGACGGGACGCACAGCTCTATCGAGTACCGCTACCCAATCGCCTTGCGGTACCTCGCAGAGCGGCTTACGTAGGACAGCCGATGAGCGTCTTCAACCGACGGGCATCCCCGACGAGGTCCGCCTTTTGGACCGGCGTCAGCATGGTCGGCGGCGCGGCGTTCACCAGCGCGATGTAGAGATCCATCAGGGCGCACGCCACCGGCTTCCTGTTGGTTGCGAAGGCCGACGCGGCGAGCGCCAGGTTCGCCTTCAGGACCGGGCCGAGCGGGGCCAGTCTCAGGTACAGGAGGGTCTTGTCGACGAGAGCGGTGAAGGCCTCGCCGACCGACCGCCAGACGCGGTAGGAGACGGTCATCGTGCTCGTGCGGCCGGAAGCGTCGGTCGAGTTCACGGTGAACGTCTTCAGTCCGGGCGTCGCCGTGTCGATCGTTCCGCCGACCGGGACGGTTCCGCTGCACGACGGGGCCCCGGCCTGGCCCGAGCAGGCGTAGGCGGCGAGCACCGACTGCCCGACCGTGAACGTCCCGCCGTCGATCGGGGTGTCGATCACGATCGACGGCGGCTGGGTGGTTCCGGCGAGCGAGGTCACGAGCTGTCCCTTGCCGGTCATCCAACCGGTGTTGCCGGACGCGTCCTCGGCGACGAACCCGACCTCGATCTGCGCAGCGTCGACCGTCGTGGTCGCGCGCCACACGTCCGGCTGGCCGGAAACCTGAGACAGGTCGACGAACGTCCAGGGCCCGCCCGTCGTGAAGAACGCACGGACGCGGAGCACGCCGGCCGTGGCTTCGTCGCGCACCGAGGCGAAGATCGTGGCCCTGCCGTTGTCCACGATCGAGCCGGTCTGGCTGAACTGCGGCGGCGTGAAGTCGGTGTTCGCCGCAGGCGCATAGGTGACGAGACCGCTCACGGTGTCGATGAGCCGCTCGTCCTGTAGCGTCGGCGCGGAGCCGGGCCGCGACTGCCCCGCGATCAGGTCGAGCGTGCTGTGGCGGCGGCCCAGGTAGTCGGATTGAGCGACCTTGACGATGTTCGCGGGGAAGGTGTCGTTCGTGACGGTCGGCTCCGGCTCGTGCGCTGCGAGGTCGATCATGGGCTTGGCGAAGTAAACGTTGAGATCCGTGACGTCATGCGTCAGCAGGGTCGTCGGGAAGAAGCCGTGCGCGACGAGCCCGGAGCCCGGTTGCGTCACCTCGCGCGTCTCGAGCGGCTGGACGCTCCGGCCAGGGACGAACACGACGCCGGAGCCGCCCCTCCAGAAGGTGCCGCGCGAATCATTGACGCGGGTGAGCGTGGGCGCGATCGTCAGCGGCGCGACGCTCAGACCCGTCGCCCCGTCCGCCGTCACAGGGCCGGGCGGCGTCGGGGTCGGCTCGGGTGGGCTGTTCAGCTGCCAGAACGGCAACCCGTAGAAGGTCGCCTCCGAGAGTGTCTTCTCGTCGAACGGCCCGTAGGCGCCCATCGCGGCGAAGTACTCGTTCTTGGTCGACAGGAACTTCTCGCCGATCGAGCCGCTGAACGCCAGATGGCCGGCGAACATCGTCATCAGCTTCTCGGACAGAGCGACGGACGCCGTGTCGCCGTAGCCATAGCCGGTGTTGCCGACGAACACGGCCGCCCCGTGCTGCCCATACGCCTGCGCCCAGTCGCGCAGCTTCGCCGCGTCGGCGGGTGCTATCGACAGCGTGTCTGCCAGGCTCTCGCCGGCGTGACAGCCCATCGTGAAGAGGATCCGGCCGTCGAAGAGGGCCGTCGTCCCGAACGCGGGTAGCACCGACGTCGAGAGCAGGTCACCGGTCGTCCCGTTGTTCACCGCGGGAAGCAGCCGCGAGGCGTCGTAGTGCGCGTTCCACGAATTGATCTTGGCGGCGGTGGCCGCACCGGTCAGGAACGGCTCGAGCGCTGCCTTGCCCCAGGTGTTCTGCAGCAGCGTGTTCGACGCACCGGACACGGCACCGATCCGCGGCGCCAAAGCGTCGTCGACGGCCTTCGCACCGTCCGCCATGAAGTCGTAGCCGGTGACGAACCCGCTCCCGCCGTCGAGGGTCTTCGTGGGCGAGTCGATGAACCGCTGCAGCTGCGCACCGATCTCGTCGGCGGTCTCCACCAGACGGCCGAGCGCCACCTCCGGCAGGAAGAATTCGTGGCCGAAGAGCGTCCGCGTGTGGAATGCGCCGTACGCGTCGTCGGTCAGGACGTACCCGAGACCGGCAGCTGCGTACGTCGCGTTGTCGGTGGTGCCGTTCTGGGTCGTGAACGCGAGCGAGCCCGTGTTGTCGAACTCCGAAGACGTCGGAACGAAGACGAGCACACGCGCGAACGGGATCTGCTCGTCGCCGCCGACGAT
>JBGQKY010000011.1:0-30699 GCA_041499745.1 Gaiellaceae bacterium | reverse complement strand
GGGGAAACACCTCTTCCCATTCCGAACAGAGAAGTTAAGCTCGCCAGGGCCGATGGTACTCGGAGGGCAACCTCCCGGGAGAGTAGGTCGCCGCCGATTCTTTGAAGAGCCGCTCGAAAGGGCGGCTCTTCGCCATTCCGGCCCCTATGCCGGCAGGGTCAGGCTCTCGAGGTCGCGCGGGTAGTAGGTGAGCCACTCGACGCCGTCGCCCGTCACCGCCACCGTGTCCGAGTGGCGGAACCCGCCGAGGTCTGCGGCGTAGAGCCCGGGCTCGACCGTGAACACCATTCCCGGGCGGATCTCGGTCTCGTCGCCTCGGTCGAGGAACGGCCCCTCGTGGTAGCGCAGCCCGATCGCGTGCCCGACGTGGTGGCGCCAGTTCTCCCAGAGCCCGTGCTGCTCGTAGTAGGCGCGCACCTGCCGGTCGACCTCGGCGCACGGGACGCCGGGCCGGATCGCCTCGATCGCGAGATCCTGCAGAGCGACCATGTGGTCGAACATCCGCGCTTGCTCGTCGCTCGGCGGTCCGATCACCATCGTCCGCTCGAGCTCGGAGTGGTAGCCCCACACGGGCGCGGTCGCGCCGGTGACGAGCACGTCGCCGGCCCGGAAGACGATGTTGTTCGGCAGCGCATGCGGGATCGCGGCGTTGCGTCCGATCTGCCCGCGGTAACCGGCCACGGCGCCGGAGTACCACAGGCTCTGCGCGCGGTAGATCGGCCCGAGCGCATCGAGCATCGCGTACGTCGCCTCGGTCGACGCGCGGTTCTCGACCTCCGTCTCGGAGACGCCCGGCCGCGTGTAGCGCTGAAGGAGCGTGTGCGCGAGGTTCGCCCACTTGCAGCTCTCGCGCAGGAGCGCGACCTCCGCCGCCGACTTGAGTGCCATCTGGTCCTCGACGACGGCGGCGATCGAGACAGGCGCCTCACCCATCAGCTCCGTCAACGACGGCCCGCGGTAGCCGAACACCCATGGATAGCCGTCCTGGTCGGCGCCGAGCCGACCCGCGACCCCGAGCGCGCCGAGCAGCTCTGAGAGTGCGTCCATCGGATGCCGCTCGCCCGGGTACTCGTCGTAGTGCGCGACCTCGGACACCGCCGCGTTCGCCTGCGCATGCTCCTCCTCGAGCCGGGGGACGAGCATCCCGCCGCGCCCGTCCGCGCACAACGCGAACGCGATCGGCCGCTCGGTCGGGATGAACGAGAAGCCGGTGTAGTACTGCACGCGATGCGTGTCGAAGAGGACGGCTCCCGCGAGCGCGCGCTCCTCGAGCTGCGCGGCGAGCGACTCGCGTCGCGCCGCGAACTCCTCCACGGAGATCCTCACGCGGCCTCCGACGCGGGCTCGGCGCCGAGCCCGCGCAACCGCCGGACGCGCTCCTCGACCGTCGGATGCGTGAGGAACAGGGCCGCGAGTCCTTCCTCCAGGAACGGGTTGAACGTCCAGAGCGGTTCCGTCGCGGGGCTCGCCTTGAACTCGATGAGCTCGGCTGCGTGCTCGAGTCGGAGTAGCGCATCCGCGAGCCCGTGCGGCGACTCGCAGAGCTCGGCGGCGCGTCGGTCCGCCTCGAACTCGCGCTTTGGCGACAGGAGGACGTGCACGCACGCCGCCGCCGTCGGTCCCAGCACGAAGAGCAGCGCGCGCTCGAGCCACCCGCCGATCCGGCTCAGCTCGATCATCGACGCCGCGAACACGACGACTGCGGTCTGGAGCGCGACGTCGCGGTGCTTCACGTGGGCGATCTCGTGCGCGAGCACCCCCTCGAGCTCGGCGGGCGGGCACGCCGTCAGGCAGCCCGAGCTCACCGCGAGCGCCGAGTAGGCGGGACCGCGGCCGGTCGCAAACGCGAGCGGCATCCCGTCCGGGATGAAGTAGAGCTTCGGCTTCACGATGCCGGCACGCGCCGCGAGCCGCTCGACGGTCGAATGGAGTAGCGGCGCTTCCGCGATCGGCAGCTCACGCGCGCGAACCATTCCGAGCACGACGCGGTCGAACGACCAGTACGCGCCGACGACGAGCAGCATCCCGGCGAAGACGAAGATCGAGAGCAGTTGCAGCCCTCCCAGCGACCAGCCGACAAACGCCAGCAGTCCGCAGACGCCGACGAGCAGCATCCAGGCCTTGGCGATGTTGCGAACCGCGATCAACCTGGACACGGCGTGAGGGCGGTTACGTGTCGTCCGGGTCTGTCGGCCCGCGGCCGCTCGGGCCGTCGTCGTCGAGCAGTCCGCGCGGCGGCCAGTCCTCGTTCGCCTGCGCGTCGCAACGGCTCGAGCAGTGGAGCGAGGCGATGTTCTGGAGCGGAACGAGGATGTGCCCGTTCAGCTCGATATGCGCGACCTCGTCGACGTAGCAGTAGGCCGTGAGCACGCCCTCCTGGTATTCGCCCCCGAAGAGGGCGACCTCGACCTGCTCACCCTTGTACTTGCCTGTGTAGTCCTCCACCGGACGGCTCAGTGTATCGGGCTGAAGGCGCCGTCCTCGTAGGCCACGGCCCAGACGCCGCAGTTGTCGAATACCGGCAGTGCGACACCGGTGACCGCCGCCTGGATCCGCCGCATCGAGCCCCCATGGGTCACGACGACGATTCGCCGGCCGGGATGCCGCTCGGCGATCCGCCGGACCGCCCCGAGCACGCGCTCGCGGTGCTCTTCCGTGGTCTCGCCCTCGAACTCGACCTGGAGCCGCTCCTCCGAGGTCAACCCTTCCCAGGTGCCCCAGTTCTTCTCGCGGAGGTCGGGGTCGACGGCCACCGGGAGGCCGAGCCGCTCGCCGATGATCTCGGCCGTCTCCAGGGCTCGGGCGAGGTCGCTTGCGTAGATCGCAGCGATGCCGTCCCCGGCGAGCTGTTCCGCAAGCCGTTTCGACTGCGTTCGTCCGTACTCGTTGAGCGGGCGGTTGGTGTGCCCCTGGAGCCGGCCCGCCGCGTTCCAGTCGGTCTCGCCGTGGCGGACGAGAATCAGCGTCGTCATCCGCGTAAGCTAGCCAGCCGTGGATCTCGGACTGCGCGACAGCGTGTGCATCGTCACCGGCTCGACCGGCGGCATCGGCCTCGAGACGGTCCGGCTGCTCGCCGCCGAAGGCGCACCGGTCGTCACGACCGGCCGCCGCGACGATGCGCCGGCCATCGGCGAGACACTGCACGTCCCCGCTGATCTCGCGCGGCCCGGCGAGGCGGAGCGCCTCGTCCGCGAGGTCGAACAGCAACTCGGCCGCATCGATGTGCTCGTCAACAACGTCGGCGTCGCGTATCAGCGCTCGTTCGAGGACGTGACCGACGAGCAGTGGAACGAGCTGTGGCAGCTGAACGTGATGAGCTACGTGCGCTCGATCCGCGCTGTGCTGCCGGGGATGAAGGAGCGCGCGGGCGGAGCGATCGTGAACGTGTCGTCGAGCGCGGCCAAGCGTCCGTCGGTGTCGATGCCGGACTACTCGGTGACCAAGGCGGCGATCCTCTCCCTCTCCCGGCTCGTCGCCGACGTCTACGGGAAGGACGGCATCCGCTGCAACGCCGTTACGCCCGGCCCGACCGCGACCGACGCGTGGCTCGCGGAGGGAGGACTCGCCGACCAACAAGCCGCGATGAGCGGCAAGTCCCGCGACGAGGTGCTCGCGTCCGTCGGCGCAGGACGCCCGCTCGGCCGCCTCGCGCAACCCGAGGAGATCGCGTCGGTGATCGCGTTTCTCTGCTCGCCGTGCGCGAGCTACGTCACCGGCGCCGCATGGAGCGCCGACGGCGGCACGGTTCAGATCATCCTCTAGTCAACTAGTCATCGACACGAGCTCGAGCCGCTCGTTTCCGCCTCTCACGGTGAGCTCGAGAACGGTGCCGACGCCTCGGACGTAGATCTTGCTGTCGAGCGTGCCGGGCTCGAGCGGCGTCCACTCATGCGTGCTCACGGCGTTGCTGCCGAGGACCGCGACGACCTTGAAGTGGTCTTCCGCCTCGCCCTTCGCGAACTCCTGCTGGTACGACTGCCCGACCTTTGGGTGCGCGAGCATGAAGATTCCCGCGCGTGCTCCCTTCACACCGGCCTGCCAGGTCCCGGACGTGCTCGTCACATGGCCCCGCTTGTCGAGCTCGGCGGTCTCTTCGCCGAAGTACCACACGTTGCCGCGGGAGTCCTGCGAGTACCAGTCCGTCGTGCGCTCCGCGAGCAGCCCGCGCAGGTAGAGCCGATCCTCGACCACGCGACACGGGACGCCGTCGATCGTGACCGTGCGGTGCGTGACGGTCATGACGTCGCGCGCCGGCTGCCCGTCCTTTGCGCCGACCGAGACGTAGCGCGTGCCCGGCGCGAGCGGGAACCAGACGTTGTCCACCCGGGCCGAGAAGTCCGAGGCCGGCGGAGGTGCTGGTGTCGCCCCGAGGGTGACGGCCGCGGCCGCACCGGCGGCGACGATGCTCAACATCTTCACGTACGGCTTCTTTCCTCGCCGAAACGGACGTACCCGGGCGCCGCCTCACCGACTACATTGGCCTCAGGATGCCGGAGCTCGCCGGTCGGGTTGCCAACGCCTTCGAAAGCCTCGTGCGGGAGCACGAGGAGCGCTGGCTGTCGCCGCTCGCCGTCCGCTCGTACGATTCCCGCGGGCGCAACCTCCCCGAGGAGGAATGCCGCCTCCGGACACCCTTTCAGCGCGACCGCGACCGGATCGTCCACTCGAAGGCGTTCCGTCGGCTTCGCCTCAAGACCCAGGTCTTCGTCGACCCCGAGGGAGACCACTTCCGCACCCGGCTCACGCACACGCTCGAGGCGGCGGGCATCGCCCGCGGAGTGGCGAGGGCGCTGCGCCTGAACGAGGATCTCGTCGAGGCGGTCGGGCTCGGGCACGACCTCGGGCATCCGCCGTTCGGCCACGCCGGCGAGCAGGCGCTCGACGAGCTGCTGCGCGAGCGCGGCGGCGCCGGCTTCCGTCACAACGAGCACTCGCTCCGCGTCGTCGAGCGGCTCGAGCGGGACGGGCGCGGTCTCAATCTCACCCTGGAGGTGCGAGACGGCATCCTCAAGCACACGGGCCCCGTCGAGCCCGACACGCTCGAGGGAAAGATCGTGCGCATCGTCGACCGCGTCGCCTACATCAACCACGACATCGACGACGCGATCCGCGCCGGCATGCTTGCGGCCGAGGACCTGCCGCAGGAGGAGCTTCGCGTCCTCGGCCGGACCGGCTCGCGGCGCATCGACACGCTCGTGCACGATCTCGTCGAGTCGTCCGCACAGGTGGGCGACATCGTCCAGAGCGAGGAGATCGGCGGCGCGATGCTCTCGCTGCGGGCGTTCATGTTCGACCGCGTCTACCTCGGGCCGCAGTCGCCCGAGGAGCACGCGCGCGTCCGCGCGACGATCCGGCGCATCTACGAGCATCTGGTCGACGAGCGCGGCGACGATCCCGACCAGGCGACCGACTATCTCGCCGGCATGACCGACCGCTTTGCGCTTTCGTTCGCGGAGCAGCTCGCCTGATGGCGCGTATCAAGGACAGCTCGGTCGAAGCGGTGAAGTCGGCGGCGGAGATCCTTCCGCTCGTCGAGGACTACGTGCGTCTCCGCAAGGCGGGCGGCACGTACAAGGGCCTGTGCCCCTTTCACCAGGAGCGGACGCCGAGCTTCACGGTAACGCCGGCGCGCGGCACGTTCAAGTGCTTCGGCTGCGGCGAGGGCGGCGACGCGATCAGCTTCGTCGAGAAGCTCGAGAACGTCGACTTCGTCGGCGCGATCGAGCACCTCGCCAAGCGCTTCGGCGTCGAGATCGAATACGAGGAGATCTCACCGGAGGCGGATCGCGCGCGGCGGCAGAAGGAGCGGCTCGGCCAGCTGCTCGAGCGCGCCACGGTCTTCTACGAGCGCCTGCTCTGGGAGAGCGACCAGGCCGCGTTCGTCCGCGAGTACCTGGCAACACGAGGGCTCGGGGAAGAGGTGTGCCGGCAGTTCAGGCTCGGCTACGCACCGGGCGGGCCGATGCTGGCGCGCCGCGCCGCCCAGGAGGGTTTCGGAGGCGACGAGCTGCTGGCCGGAGGGCTTGCGAATCGCCGCGGGAACGATTACTTCAACCGGCGGCTGCTCTTTCCGCTCACCGACGCGCGCGGCAACGTGCGCGGATTCCAGGCACGGAAGCTGCACGACGACGACCCGCTGCAGGCAAAGTACGTCAACTCGCCGGAGAGCGACGTCTTCAAGAAGGGCGACCTGCTCTACGGGCTCGACACGGCGCGCCAGGCGATCGCGAAGCAGGACCGCGCCGTCGTCGTCGAGGGGAACACCGACGTGCTCGCATTGCGGCAGGCGGGCTTCGAGCCCGTCGTCGCGTCGATGGGCACCGCGCTGACCGAGCGCCAGTTGCGCGAGCTGAACCGGCTGACGAAGCGGCTCTTCCTCTGCTTCGACGCCGACGCAGCCGGGCAGGACGCGACGTTGCGCGGGATGGAGCTCGCGGTTTCCCAGGGATTCGACGTTCAGATTGTGGTGCTCCCGAAGGGAACCGACCCCGCCGACGACCCGGCTGCGTTCGAGAACGAGCTGCGCGCGCCGGTGAGCTACCCGGTCCACCGCGTTCGGTTGCTGCACGAACGAGCTCTCGACAAGAACGCTGCGTTCACGGCGATCACGGCGTTTCTCCAGTCGCACCCCGACTCGCCGGAGCACCTCGACGCTCGGCGCCTTGCGACCGATCTCCTCGACCTTCCTCCCGAGATGCAGTCAGCCCTGGCTCCCCGCGGACGCTCGAGTGCGTCGAGTGTGATCTCGCCTCGACTCCTCGACGCCGGGCACCGGCGCGAGCTGCGCGCGCTCGCCGGGGTCGCCGCGCACCCGGAGCTCGGCCGGATCCTCGAGGAGCTCGGCGCCGAGGCGTTCGACCACGATCTCCACCGCCGCGCTCGCGCGCACCTGCTCGGGCAGGAGCCGGCGGACGGCGACCTGACGCCGCTCCTGGCCGAGCTCTATGCGCTCGCCGACACCGAGAGCATCACGTTGCCGACCGCGAAGCAGCTCCTGCTCGGGTTGCGCGAGCGCCAGCTGGAGCGGGAGCTCGCTGCGGCGGCCAACGGGCGAGTGCTGCAGCTCCAGCAGGCGCTCATCAAGGTCAGGGAGCAGATGCGCGAGCTCGACTAACCGGGGCTAGAATCCGCGCTCCGATCCCCGGTAGCTCAATTGGCAGAGCATCCGGCTGTTAACCGGAGGGTTGTTGGTTCGAGTCCAACCCGGGGAGTTCTAGGTGCGGTCTTGCAGGCAAACCCGAGACCCGCTCCGCAAGGAGGCATGCGGCTGATGACCACGCGGTCGCGCGGGGCCCGAGCAGTCGCGGCAGCGGCGATCCTGGTCGCAGCGGTCTCTGCGGTGCTTGGCGTCTCACGCGTCTGGCCGCGCCTCGATACGGCGCACCGTGCCTATGCCGTCCTGAGCAGCGGCAGCGCGGAACGCTTCCCCGCACGGGACCTCGGCCTCGACCCTGCCGTCTTCGACTTCTACCGCCGCAACCTGAAGCCGGGAGAGCGCTTCTTCGTACGCGCGCCGCAGAGCGGTGTCGTCAGCCTCTGGCGCAAGGCGCGGCCGTGGGCCTGGTACTGGCTCGCACCCGCGATCGAGGAGGGCGACCTCGCGAAGGCGGATGCGATCGTCTCCTACGACGACGATCCGAGCCGACTCGGCGTTCCGCTCGGCCGGATCGTACGCTTCCCCGGCAAGCCGCGGTACAGCGTCGCTTGGATCCGCCGGTGACGCAGAGCATCCTGCTCGTCCTGCTCGCGAACGTTCTGTTGCTCGCCACCGGGCTCGGTGCGCTGCCGCTCATCGGCGTCGCCCGCAGCGGACGGGAACTGCTTCGACGCAGCGGCCTCGCGTACCTTGTCGGTCTCGCCGTCGGCGGCATCGTTGCGGCGACACTCGCGGTTCTCCAGCTCTCCGCGTCCTGGCTCGCGTTCTCGCTGCTCGCGGGTGCCTCAGTCGTCGGAGGGGCCTACCGGTTGCGAGGGCGCTGGAGCGGGGGGGACCGCGGCCCGCGGTGCGCCCGTATCGACCTCGGCATCGCCGCCGCGGCGTCGGTGGCGATGCTCGCGCTCGTCGTCCAGGCCGGCCGCGCGTTCGTCGTTGCGCCCTTCTACGACTGGGACGCCTGGGCGGTCTGGGGCGCGAAGGGTCGGGACCTCGTGCTGTTCGGTGGAGCCGATCCGGCAGTCTGGGGGCACCAGTGGGGCGTCGGGCATCGCGAGTATCCGTTGCTCGTCCCCGGGCTCGAGGCGATGGTGTTCCGTGCCGTCGGTAGCTTCGACGTGCAGGTGGTCCACCTGCAGTTCCTGCTCTTCGCGCCCGCGCTCGTCGCCGCGCTCGTCGCGCTGCTCGGGGACATCGTTCCCTGGCGGATCCTCTTTCCGATCCTGCTCGCGCTGGTGGCGGCCCCCGGCTTCCTGCTTGAACTGATGCGCGCCTACGCCGACGTGCCGCTCGCCTGCTTCCTCGCCGCGGGAACCGCCGCCGCCGGGCGGTGGCTGCTCCGTGGCGAGCGCTGGTGCCTCGTCACGACGGCCCTCCTCTACGGCGCGGCGCTCGTGACGAAGAACGAGGGAACGCTGTTCGTCGCAGCCGCCTACATCGCCGTCGCATTCTGCGTCGGCCGCGACCGCAAGCGGCTCGGCCAGGTCGGCGTGGCGATTCTCGGCAGCGTCGCGATCCTGCTCCCGTGGCGCATCTACGCCTCGATCCTGCACCTGCAGAACGAGGACTACAAGCTGGGCGACAGCTTCCGTCTCGGCTACGTCGCGAGCCGCGTCGGACGCGGCCCGATCGCGCTCCACGACATGGTCGACAAGGTCGTTCTGCCGTCGCAGTGGGGTTTGCTCGCGACGGTCGCCCTCCTCGCGGCGGGGGCGGCGCTCCTCGCCCGGAGGAGGATGCTCCCGGCATTCGCTGCGGCGTTCGCACTCCTCTCCCTGGCGGGGCTGTCGTGGATCTACGTGATCTCGCCGCTCGGAATCGGGGACTATGTCAACTCGACCACCGCCCGCGTAACCGGCTCGCTGGTGCTCTCGCTCGCCGCGCTGGCTCCCCTGATGGCAACGGAAGCGAGGCGACCCGAAGAGTCATGATGATCCGTTCGGCTGTCGCGATTGCTCCAACGCCTGTGCGCATGCGACTTCGCCACCCTCTGACCCTGCTTGACGGAACCCGGCCGTTCTTTGGAGAAGGTACCCTTCCGCCGCGTGACCGAGCGCTTCGATGAGCTGTGGCGGCGCCTGGCCGAGATCCACGACGTCGAGAAGGCGGCCGGGGTTCTCTCCTGGGACGAGGAGACGAAGATGCCGCCGAGCGGGGCGGAGGTTCGCGCGGAGCAGCGGGCGACGCTGAACCGTATCGCCCACGAGCTCAACATCTCGCCCGACCTCGGCGAGCTGCTCGAGGAGCTGCGTCCGTTCGAGGAGGAGCACGACTTCGAGTCGTTCGAGGCGAGCCTCATCCGGATCGCGCGCCGCGACTACGAGAAAGCGGTGCGGGTTCCATCCGACCTCCGGGCCGAGATGACGCGCGCCGGCTCCCTCGGCTACCAGGGTTGGCTGCGGGCGCGCGAGGCCGAGGACTACTCGATCATGCTCCCGCACCTCGAGCGAAACCTCGAGCTGCGCAGACGCTACGTCGAGTGCTTCGAGCCGGAGGGCGACCCGTACGACGTGGTCCTCGACGACTACGAGCCGGGCATGAAGACGGTCGAGGTCGAGGAGATCTTCGCCAAGCTGAAGGCCGCGCTCGTGCCTTGGCTGCGCGCGGTCTCCGATGCCGATCCGATCGACGACTCGTGCCTCCGCGGCCGTTTCCCGCGCGACGCCCAACGGCGCTTCGCGCAGGCGGTGCTCGACCGGTGGGGGATGGATCGCGCCGCCTGGCGGCTAGACCTCACGGTTCACCCATTCGCGACGTCATTCGGGCCGACGGACATCCGCCTGACGACGACCTTCCACGAGGACTCGATGCACGGGATCCTCTCGTGCCTGCACGAGTTCGGGCACGGCATCTACGAGCGCCAGGTCGACCCGGCGTACACCCGCAGCCCGCTTGCGCAGGGAGTGTCGTCGGCGTTCCACGAGTCGCAGAGCCGGATGTGGGAGAACCTCATCGGTCGCAACATCGCGACGTGGCGCTACTTCTATCCCAGGCTCCAGCAGGAGTTCCCCGATCACTTTGCAGACGTTCCCCTCGAGGGCTTTCACCGCGCGCTCAATAAGGTGCAGCCGTCGTTTCGGCGCGTCGACGCGGACGAGGTGACGTATTGTCTCCACATCATCCTGCGCTTCGAGCTCGAGCGCTCGATGCTCGCGGGAGACGTCTCGTTGAAGGACCTGCCGGAGGCGTTCAACGAGAAGATGCGCGAGTACCTCGGGCTCCACCCACCTGACGTCGTGACCGGCGTTCTCCAGGACGTCCACTGGTCGGACATGAGCTTCGGCTACTTCCCGACCTACGCACTCGGCAACGTCGTCTCCGTGCAGCTCTGGGAGCGGGCGGAAGCCGACCTCGGTGAGCTCGAGGAGCCGTTCGAGCGGGGAGACTTCGCGCCACTGCGCGAGTGGCTCCGCGAGAACGTCCACCGGCACGGTCGCGCGTTCACGCCGCAGGAGCTCTTGATGCGCGTGACCGGCTCGACCATGGATCCCGAGCCGTACCTGCGCTACCTCGAGCGCAAGCTGGGTGAGCTGTTTCCGGCCGCGGTCGCGTGACTGCGCGCGACCGCCTGCGCGAGCGGCGGGAGCGACACCGGAGCCGCCCGCCCGTTGTTCGGGCGCTCGTGGCGCTCGGAGGGTTCGCGACGCTCCTCGGTGGTCTTGCACTGCTTGTGCTCCCCGGCCCCGGCATTCCGCTCGTAATCGTCGGCCTCGGCCTGCTTGCGCTCGAGTTCCGGTGGGCCGAGGCAGCCCTCGGCCGCGTCCTCCGGCACGCGGACCGGATGAAGCCTGCGACCGGCCGCCAGAGGCTCGCGGGCGGGTTTGCGCTACTCGGGGCTGCCGGGGCGGCCGCCGCATCGCTCGTCCTCTGGGGGATCCCCGGACTCTAGGAACGTATGAGCGGCACACTGGCGTAGTGAGGACGATGGCCCATCGGATTATCACTCCGCTAAGATCGGTCCTGTGAGCTGGCTGTACATCGCCCTGCTCGCACTGGCCGTCGCGGTCGTCGTCGGCGCGGAGTGGCCGCGGCTCGGTGCGCGGCTGGGCACGAGCGTCGGGGCCGAAGCCCGTAGGCGGCGGGAGCGCGCAAAGCGGAAGGCGTCGCTGCACGTCGTCCAGACCACGGACGCCGACGACTTTGCCGCGAGCGTCGAGCGCGACCTCGCGAATCTTCCCACGACCGAGGACGAGTACCGCCGCTGAGCGGCCGCGCAGCTAGCGGGCGACGAACGACGCGCTGAACACGCGCGTGTTCGGCAGGATCGGACCGGTGTTCTCCATGTTCTTCGCCTCCTGGTAGTCGGAGACTGAGAAGGTGATCCGGTGCCTGCCGGGCGCGACACCCGTGATCGTCAGGATCCCGCGGCGGAACGTGAAGCTCTGGGTCGCCCCGTCGATCATCGGCTTGAGGGAGCCCGGGTCGACGCCGGAACCGCTGTCCGAGACGGCGGCGCGAACCGTCCCTCGTTCCCCGGTGCGGGAGTTGAGCAGACGCACCGAAGGCGGGGTCACGTCGTTCACCCAGACACGGAACGTGAACTTCCCCGGCTTGGCGCCGGCGGGCGTGTCGAAGACGAGGTCGTACGAGCCGGGAGCCGGCAGCACCGCCCCGACTACGGGCTCTACCCGGCCGAACAGCTGGTAGGGGTTGATGTTCACCGGCAGCGCCGCGTAGCCCACCAGCCGGTTCTCGTCGCCGGCGATCACGAGACGCGGCGAGACGCGGACGCCGCTGGCCCGTGAGAGCACGACGGCGCCGATGTTCGCCACATTCGGCTTCACCGTGAGCCGGAACACCTGCTCGGGCCCCGAGAGGTCGGTCGGCACGCCCGTCGCGCAGTTACACGCGAGGCCGCCCTCCGGGTAGCGGTAGCTCGAGACGAGCGACTTCTTGCCGGCGGTGTTGCCGCCGTACAGTCCGGGGCCGCGAAGCGTCGAGTGCGGGGCGCCCTCCAGCTTCGGCACCTCGACGTGCGCCCAGTAGGGAACCCGCCGCTCGTCGGAGCCGCGTGTGAGTTGCACGAAGCCGACGGTGTCGCCCTCCGCCGCGTCCGGTCCCGCGGCGAGTGTGAGGCCGAGCGCGGCGCCCGCCGCCGCGACGGGGGCGGAAAGCGTGAGGTTGACCCCGCTCGGCGTCGCCTGCGGAACGAGCGTCGCCGTCCACGGCGCGGGGCCTCCGCCCGCATCCGTAAGCGCGAGCTGCTGCGTGGCGGTGCTGCCCCGGCGTACGAGCCCGAAGGCGACGTTGGTCGGGTCGACAAAGACGAGCGGGTTGTCGGCACGAACGAGATTGATCCGGCCGCCTCCCTCGCGCAGCACCGACACCTCGGCGGCAGACGTCTGCCCGCGGACCGGGTCGCCCGTCGAGACGAGCGCCGACTTGATCTGTGCGACCGTCCAGGTTGGATGGCGCTGGCGGAGGAGTGCGGCTGCGCCCGCGACGTGCGGCGCCGCCATGCTCGTTCCCTGGAGCTCCGTCCACTCGTTGTTCGGGAACGACGAGAGGATGTCGACGCCCGGTGCAGTCACGTCCGGTTTGAGCTGGAGCGAGAGCGGGGTCGGACCGCTCGACGAGAACGGCGCGATGGTGTCGACAGGCCCATGGTCGCCGATCGTCGAGGCGGCCACTCCGATCGCCTTCGGGGTGGTGCCCGGGGAGCCGACCGTCCCGCGGCCCCCCTCCGCGAAGTCGTTTCCGACCGCGACGACCGGCACGACGCCGGCGTCGGCGGCATTGTCGAGCGCTGCGACGACGATGTCGCGGGACTGCTCGATCTCCGGCTCGCCGAGCGAGAGGTTGATCACGTCCATGCCGTCCTTGACGGCCTCCTCGATGCCCTTGGCGATCTCCGGCGAGTTCCCGTCCAGCCCGAAGCCCTCGGTGGGGACGGTGAGCACCTTGTAGTTGCCGATGTACGCGCCGGGCGCGACACCGCTCGCGCGCACTCGCGCGTTGTTCGCGGTCGTCGCAAGTGCGTCGTGATCGCCGGCGGCGATTCCCGCGACGTGTGTCGCATGATCCGAGAACTGCGGGTCGAACGGCGTGTTGCCGTACTTCCACGTGGACGTGGCCGGGTTGAACGCCTTCGCGACGATCACCTTGGGTGTTGTGTACGCCGTGTTCCCCCGCGGGAAGCCGGCGGGGTAGGTGAAGCCGGTCGGGTCGAAGTACATGTGCGACTGGTCGAGCCCGTCGTCGATGATGGCGATCTTCTGGCCCGCTCCTGTCGTGGCGAGCGTCGGGCCCCAGACGGCGGGCGCGCCGATCAGCTGCGGCCCGCGGGTACTGAGCGAGTGATACGTGACGCTCGGCCAGACGGTCGCGCCGGGCACCTTGCCGAGGCGGGCGACCTGCGAGCGCGGGACGGCGACGGCGAGGCCGTCGAGAACGACGCCGTAGCGCCAGCGGACGGTGGCGCCCGGGATCGCGGCGGTGATCCGGGCCTGCAGCGCGCGCTGGGCCGTCGCGAGCGTTCGCAGATACGACACGCTCGCCGGTGCGCGCAGGTTCAGCCGCCGATTCGCCGTCGCCGCGTGTGCGAGTTGACGGTCGTGCTGGATCGCGACCGCGAGGGGCGGTTGCGGCAGCGTGACAACGACCTCGACGAGCGCGCCGCCGGCCGGCAAAGGCACCCCGGCATCGGCCGCGGCGAGCAAGATGAGCGACCCCAGAATGGCCGACAAGACGAGGGCGAGGCGGCGCAGGTTGGACACGGTACACGCGGCTGCCGGACCCTGTGGCCCGGCTACACTGTCTCTCCGCGCGGATGTGGCGGAATTGGTAGACGCGCACGGTTCAGGTCCGTGTGGGCGAAAGCTCGTGGAGGTTCAAGTCCTCTCATCCGCATAGCCAGGTCGACCTATTCTTTGTACCGACTCCGCACCAGAACGATGCTTTGTCGGCCGCCCGAACCGCGAGGGAAGATTTCGGCCCTCAGCTGCGTCTGGTGCGTAGGTGGTGACTAAGGGCGAGGCGGCGGCGTGGCGGCCCACGCGATCCGCCCGCTCTTGGTCACCAACTGGCGGCCAGACGGCTCGGGCAACGAGGACTCGCTTCAGTCGCCGAGCGCCGCCAGGACGTCGTCCGCGTGTGTGGCCGGCTTCACGTCGTGCATCACCTTCTTGACCGTGCCGTCCTCGCCGATCACGAACGTCGAGCGGCTGACACCCATGTACTTCTTGCCGAGGTACGACTTCTCGGTCCAGACGCCGTACTGCTCCGCGACGCTGTGGTCGGTGTCGGCCAGCAGCGTGAACGGCAAGTCGTACTTCTGCTTGAACTTCACGTGTGAGCCCTCGTCGTCGGGGGAAACGCCGAGCACGACCGCTCCTGCCCGCTCGAACTCCCCGTAGACGTCGCGGATGCCGCACGCCTGCTTCGTGCAGCCGGGCGTGTCGTCCTTCGGATAGAAGTAGAGAACCACCGGCTTGCCGCGGAGCGACGAGAGCGACACGGTGTCGCCGCTGTCGGTCGTCAGCTCGAAGTCGGGGGCCGGCTTGCCTTCCTCGATCACGTCGAATCCTCCCTGTAGCGTTCGGCGCCGATGCTAACGACACATCGCATCGTCGCGTTCCTCGTGCTCTCCGCGACCTGGGGCGCGGCAGTCCTCGCGGGGCTCGCCTACTACCGCCGGCGCGAGCCGCGCGGACTCGTGACCCATCTGCTTGCGCTCGCCCAGACCCTGCTCGTCGCGCAGGTCGGCGTCGGCCTCCTGCTCCTGTCCGACCATCACCGGGCGCCGCACCGCCTTCATTACCTCTACGGGACCCTGTCCCTCCTCTCCGTGCTCGCGCCCTGGCTCTACGCGCCTGCGGAGCGCCGCGCCCGGCTCGCCTGGTTTGCGGGGGCTACCCTGGTGGCAGGAGCGCTCGCGGTGCGGGCGTACATGACGGGAACCTGATGAAGAGCTTCTTCTCGCGGATGAACCCGACGCTGCGCGGGTTCCTGATCATCGCCCTGATCGCGGGGGTGGTCGTCGTCCTCCGGCTCCAGTCGACGCTCGTCGCGCTCTTGATCATCGCGCGCATCGTCTTCGTGCTCGCGATCGCCTTCTTTCTCTACCTCATGTGGCGGGAGCGGCGGGAGGAGATCGGAGCGTGGCCGTTACGCGCCCGCATCGTCTTCTACGGCGCGGCGCTCCTGGCGATCGCCGATCTCGGCGTCAACTGGTACGGCGGCGCGCACGGCCTCGAGGTGCTCGCGTTCGTCGGCGTGCTCGTCCTCTGCGGGGTAGCGATGTGGCGCACATGGCGCGACCAGCACACCTGGGTCTAGAAAACTAAGAAGACTAGAGCTCGACCCGCGCCGACGCCCCGTCGAGCGCGGCGAGGGCTTCCCGGATCGTCACGTGCTGGCCGACGAAGATCGGCGTGTCGCGCTCGGTGTACTTGGATGCCTCGCTGTCACGGAGGCGAAGCATCAGATGCATGAAGTCTGCGGGCTCGGCACACTCGAAGGCCGTCATGAACTCCTGGTCGTCGATCCCGAACGAGTACGTGGTGTGATTCTTGATCCCGGGGAACTCCTCACGGCCGATCGTGATGTGCTCGTCCATCGCGCGGCGCCGGTCCGCCTCCGGCAGCGCGTACCACGGTCGCACCTTCACGAACGGGTACACGACGAGGTAGGGGGAGCCCTGCGGCACGATCTTCCGTGCGCGCCGCGCGTTCGTGTACTGCGACGCCTTCGTCGTCGCGAGGTACGAGTACGGCGTCTCGACCCAACCGGCGAGCGGCGTGGCGTTCAGCGCCGCCCCGAGCTCGCCGAGCGTCTCGTAGCGCTCGGCGATCTTCCAGAGGAAGAAGTCGGTGTCGGGCCGTACACCCGTCGTCGTGTACGCGCGCAGATGGTCGAAGCGGTCCGCGAAGTCCTCGACGACCTCGGCGAAGGCGTCCTTTGCGGCCTGGCGCTCTTCGACGGGCAGCCGCCGCCACTCTGGCTCGACGCGGAAGAACGTGTACGCGACGTACTGGCCCTCCACCAGCGCAATGCTAGCCGTGGCGCAGCGGTACGAGCCGCAGGGTCGGCGGTCCAGGATTCACCGGCGCGACGGCCGAGAGCCGAAGCCTGTACGAGGCCTTCGGCTTCGGGACGCGGAGCGGCAGCGTCGCCGGCCTGCCGCCGATCGCACGCCCGCGCTTCGTGACCAGCAGCTTGCCCGGGAGCCGGTACAGCTGCGCGACGTACGAGCAGTCGAGATCGCAGGTGAGCGTCAACACAGGCCCGCGCTGCGCGACGCTCGCCTGCACGGACAACTCGAGACCGTCGCAGTGCGCGACGACGCCGCGCCGCGAGTCGTCGAGCGCGAGCTTGACGGCGGCGACGCTCGACTTCGGAGTGCCGTCGGCGTAGTAGACGCCCGACTGCCAGCCTGCGAAGTCCGGCTCGTCCACGGAATGGAAGAGGAAGAGGCCTGACACGTTCGGTTGGCAGAACGTGAGCTGCACCGCCTGTCGGTAGTAGTCGGCCTGCGTCACCTCGGGTACCGGCTTCGTCGCCGCAGGCTCCGTACCGGCGTACAGCGGCACGTACGCCGCCGGGATCTGCGACTCGACGCCGAATTCGTCGTACCAGATCGGCAGCGAGTCGCCCTCGGGGAACGCCTCGCTGAGAGACGCGACGAGCTTCGGGTAGTCCGCGAGCGCGATCGTCGTCGAGTTCGGGTGCGTCCCGCTCGCGGGCGCGATGCTCGAGTTGTCCTCGTACGGGTGGAAGGCGAAGCCGTCCATGATCGGCTCGGTCCGGCCGCTGTCGCGGTACGCCTGCCCCATGTCGTGGATGAAGACGGTCGGCGAGTGCGTCGGCCGGATCCCGCCTGCGACGTCGCCCCCGCGCGGCGCGAGCGCACCGCCGAGCACCGTCACGTCGGGGGCTGCGGTCTTCAGCGCGTCGTACGTCAGTGCGAGCAATGACTCGTACGCCGGCGCCGCAGCGTCGCTTCCGTCGTCGTTGAACTGCGGCAGCCAGTATCGGTTCAGGTTCGGCTCGTTGCCGACGATCACGATGCGCAACGCCGGCACCGTCGTCACGACGGCGGCGGCATACGCGGCGAAGTCGGCCTGGTCGGCAGGGGTCAGCGGGGTCGTCCGGCTTCCGGGATTCATGACGCTCGTGAGCACGGTGACGTTCGCGAGCTTTGCCGCCGTCGCCACGTTCTCGAGCACCGTCTGGTCCTCAGCCGAGAGCTCGCGCTCGCCTGGCGTCCACGCCTGGGTGATTCGCACAGCGCCGAAGCCGGCGAGGACGAGCAAGTCCATCTGCGTCTTGGACTGGGCAAGGGTGACGGAGCGGACCGCATCCTCGGTTGCTCCGAGCACGAGCGATGGGCCCGCCGCGTGCGCGCCCGGAGCGAGCGCGAGCGCCGCCACGACCGTCGACAACCCCAGGATCGACCCCTTCATCGGCTCGGCTACGGTAACTCGTGGGATGGCCTCGAGGCTCGAAGACCGGCTGAAAGGGCTTCCGGCGAAGCCGGGCGTCTACCTGTTCCGCGACGCGAAGGGCGACGTCCTGTACATCGGGAAAGCGAAGTCGCTCCGGCAGCGTGTGCGGTCGTACTTCCAGAACACCCAGGACGGACGCGCGCAGATCCAGCTCCTGCCGGAGCGGGTCGAGGGCATCGAGGTGATCGTGACCGGGACCGAGGTCGAGGCGCTCCACCTCGAGCAGAACCTCGTCAAGCGGCACCGGCCGCCCTTCAACGTCCGCCTCCGCGACGACAAGTCGTTCCCGTACATCGCCGTCACGGTCGAGGACGAGTATCCGCGTGTGATGTTCACCCGGGAGCGGCACCGGGCGGGCGTCTGGTACTTCGGGCCGTACGCGAACGCCAAGAAGGTGCGCGAGACCCTCGACGTCCTGAACCGGGTCTTCCCGTACCGCCCGTGCGAGGGCCCGAAGCCGGGCCGGCACTCGGGCATCCCATGCCTCGACTACCACATCGATCGCTGCCTGGCTCCTTGCGTGGGCTACGTCTCGAAGGAGGAATACCGGGAGATCATCGACAGCGTGATCGAGTTCCTGTCCGGCGACGTCAAGCCGATCCAGCGCGAGCTCGAGCGCAAGATGCAGGAGGCGGCCCGCGAGGAGCGCTTCGAGGACGCTGCGCGCTACCGCAACCGGCTGCGGGCGGTGCAGCATCTCGTCGAGCGCCAGGCCGTCGAGCGGCAGTCGGGTGGCGACGTCGATGTAATGGGCTTCGCCGCCGAGGGCGACCGGGCCGTCGTTCAGATCTTCCCCCTGCGCGGAGGCAAGATGATCGACCGGCACTCGTTCCATCTCGAGAACGCCGCCGGCCGTGACCTGACGACGGTGCTCGAGTCGTTCGGTCTCGAGTACTACGGGTCGGCGCCGAGCGTTCCGCCGCAGATCATAGTGCCGCCCGAGTCGGGCGACCTTTCCGCGCTCGCCGAGTTCCTCTCCGAGAAGCGTGGCGCGCGCGTCGAGGTGCGGACCGCCGAGCGCGGTGAGAAGCGCCGCCTCCAGGAGCTCGCGGACGAGAACGCCCGGCACGCGCTCGTCAACGAGCAGGCCGTGACCGAGCAGAAGCGGGCGCGGCGGATCGAGGCCCTCGAGGAGCTGCGCGAGGCGCTGAACCTCGAGTCGCTACCCATCCGGATCGAGTGCTACGACATCTCACACGCGATGGGCCAGGATCCGGTCGGCTCCATGGTCGTCTTCCAGGACGCGCTGCCGAGGACGTCCGACTACCGCAAGTTCGGCATCAAGACGGCCGGCGACGACCCGGATGACTTCGCGGCGATTGCGGAGGTGATCGCGCGCCGCTTCGCCCGGCTCTCCGACGGGACGGGGGAGACACACGATGCCTCGTTCGCGACGGCGCCAAACCTCGTTGTGATCGACGGCGGCAAGGGTCAGCTCTCGGCCGCCCTCGCCGCGATGCAGGCGTACGACATCCCGCGCGTCGCGGTGATCGCGCTCGCAAAGCGCGTCGAAGAGGTATTTGTCCCGGGGCAGAGCGAGCCGGTCGTGCTCTCGCGGCACAACTCGGGTCTCCAGCTCCTGCAGCGGATCCGCGACGAGGCGCACCGCTTCGCCCTCGGCTTCCACCGGCAGCGTCGCGAGTCGCGCGGCTTCGGGTCGATCTTCGACGACCTCGAGGGAATCGGCCCGGCCCGCCGGCGCGCTCTGCTTCAGCATTTCGGCTCGGTGGAGGACATGCTCTCCGCGACGCAGGAGGAGCTCGAGGGCGTTCCGGGCGTCCCGGCGAAGACCGCGCGCAACATCTACGCCCAGCTCCACAAGACCGGCGCCGGCTGATAGAGAACCCGCGTGGCGAGCGCGGGAGAGACGAAGGCGGCGACCGGACCGGTCGCCGCGCTTCGCCTGATC
Organism: Gaiellaceae bacterium; assembly: GCA_041499745.1. Taxonomy (GTDB): domain Bacteria; phylum Actinomycetota; class Thermoleophilia; order Gaiellales; family Gaiellaceae; genus Palsa-739. Next base: position 11,192 of record JBGQKY010000011.1, on the reverse strand, counting down.
GGCAGCCGCAACTTCGGCCCGTACTTCGTCGGCAATGCGGCATCCGCGAGCGGGACGTGGTTCCAGAACCTCGCCGCGTCGCTCCTCGTCTACCGGCAGACGCACTCGCCGTTCCTTCTCGGCGTCCTCAACTTCTGCAACTTCATCCCGATTCTCGTCCTCGCTCCGTGGGCGGGCAGCATGGCCGACCGCTTCGACCGCCGGCGCGTCGTCGTCGCGACGCAGCTCGGCGCGACGGTGCTGAGCGCGCTGCTCGCCTCGCTCGCGTGGTCGGGTCGTGCGCCGGTGTGGGTCGTCGTCGTCTGCGCGCTCGGACTCGGGGTCGGGAGCGCGTTCGGCGCGCCGGCGTCCCAGGCATTGATCGGCGACCTCGTGCCGCGAAGCGAGCTTCAGTCGGCGGTCGCTCTGAACTCGATGACGTACAACCTCGCCCGCGCGGTCGGGCCGGCGCTGGCAGCGCTCTCCGTCCGTAAGCTCGGGATTCCGGCGTCGTTCGCGATCAACTCGGGGTCATACCTGCTGCTCGTCGTCGGCGTGCTCGTCGTGCACACGGAGCCCCGGCGGCGCGCAAGCCGCGCGGAGACCCGGCTGCGCGAGAGCATGCGCCTCGTGATCGAGCAGCCGCGCCTGCTCGGGTTCCTGCTCGTCGTCGCGGCGGTCGGCTTCGCCTCCGACCCGATCAACACGGAAGCGCCGGCGTTTGCCCACGTGTTCGGCAGGCCGGACACGGACGCGGGCTACGTGATCGGGGCGTTCGGTGGCGGCGCCGTCGCGGCCGCGTTCCTGGTTGCCGGCCGCGTGGCGGGGTCGCGGCGGCGCATGCAGGCGACGCTCCTGCTCATGGGCGGCGGCGTGATCGGCTTCGCCGTCGCGCCGTGGCTCGGTCTCGCCTACGTCTTCCTCGCGATCGCCGGCTTCGGGTACCTCGCGTCGAACACGTCGGCGACGAGCAGGCTTCAGCTCGACGTCGCCGAGCATCAGCGCGGGAGGATCATGGCCCTGTGGAGCGTCGCGTTCCTCGGCCTGCGCCCGGTCGCGAGCCTCGCGGACGGGGCGATCGCCGGCGCGTTCGGCGTCCGGACGGCGGGCGTCGTCCTCGCAACGCCCGTCCTGCTCGGCGCGGCCGGTATCTACTTCTTACAGCGGCATCACCGATCCCTTACGAAAGGGTCGTAGCGTCCCGCGCATGGAGCTGTACTTCATCGCGGACGACCTCGAAGAGCACGCCTGGTACGTCGACCTCACGGCCGACATGATCGAGCAGGTCGAGCTTTACCTCCGCTATGTCGCCGACCTGGCCGACGTCGAAGAGATCTAGCTTGCCCAGCCCAGGCGCTGCCGCCTGAGGACTGCCGGTGGCTCGCGACGAGTCCGAGGTCAAGTAGGACCGCGGGCATTCGGGGGATGAACCGCACGCGGAATCGGAGATCCAGCGATGCGGGGGACTCGCCGATATCGACCCTATGACTCGGCGGCGGTCTGCGCGCGAAGAAGCCCTCCGGCCGGGAATGGCCGTCAAAACGGTGTTGGCGCTCTCGAGCGTCATGCTCGTGGCCTACGCTCTGCACGCTCTTTTCGGCCTGGGCGGCCATCGGCTCGACGGCTTCTACCTCAAGTGGGTCACCGACGTGATCGCGCTGCTTTCGGCCGCGATGTGCATGTGGCGCGCCGTCGGCGTGCGCGGGGAGCGTTTCGCGTGGGCGCTGATCAGCGTGGGAATGGCCTCGTGGGGGCTCGGCAACGTCTACTACTCGATCTTCCTGGTCGACAAGAATCCCGTGCCGATCCCCTCGGTCGCCGACGCGCTGTTTCTCGGCACGTACCCGCCGGTCCTCATCGCGCTCGTTCTCCTGACTCGCAGTCGGATCAGGGATGTCGGGCTCGGGTTGTCGCTCGATGGGTTGATAGCCGCCCTCGGGGTCGCCGCGGTCTCGGCGGCGGTGGTCGTCGGAGCCGTGCTCCCAGGCTTGGCCCACGCGAGCACCGCAGTGGTCGTGACAAGTCTCGCCTACCCTTTGTGCGATCTGGTGATGCTCGGCCTGGTTGTCGGCGCGTTCGCGCTGAGCGGCTGGCGCTTCGACCGGATGTGGGTCATCCTCAGCGTCGGGCTAGGAGTGTTCGCTGTCACGGACGGCCTTTTTCTCTTCAAGGTTTGGCACGGGACCTACGTCGTCGGCACGATCATCGACGCCGGCTGGCTGCTGGGCGCCGTGCTCATGTCGGTCGCGGCGTGGGCGCCTGTCGGCGAGGGGCTGAGCGCGCGACGCGGAAGCCGCCTTCTTGCAGGCTCGGGATTCTTCGGCCTCGTCGGTCTCACGATCCTGATCTGGGGTTACTTCCAGCACGTGAACGCGCTCGCGCTCGTGCTCGCCTCCTCCGTCGTGCTCGTAGCGATCGTTCGCGCCGCCGTCCTCGTTGCCGAGAAACTCGGCAGCACGCGAAACGAAATGGAGCTGCTCGCACTCCAAAACCGGCGGCTCCTCGAGCTCGACGCCTTACGCGACTCTTTCGTCTCCGTTGTCTCGCACGAACTTCGGACGCCCCTGACGTCGGTGCGCGGCTACCTCGAGCTCCTGCGGCAGGGCGAGGGCGGGCCGGTGACCGAGGAGCAACAACGTCTGATGGCAGTCATCGACCGCAACGCCGGGCGGCTGCTCCGGCTTGTCGAGGATCTTCTCTTTGTCGGTCAGGTCGATGCGGGCACGCTCGCGCTCGAACTCGGGCCCGTCGACCTCGGCGACATCGCTGTGCAAAGCGCTGAGACGGCGCGGACGCACGCGGCGCACTCGGGCATAGAGCTCGTCCTGTCCCAGGGACTGCTCCCGGTGCTCCTCGGTGACGGAGGCCGGCTCGGACAGCTTCTCGACAACCTGATCTCGAACGCATTGAAATTCACGCCCCGCGGCGGGCGCGTCACCGTGCGGACGGGCCGGAACGGCGACGTGGTGTTCGCCGAGGTCGAGGACACCGGCATGGGCATCTCCGCCGCCGACCAAGAGCGGCTGTTCGAGCGCTTCTTCCGCACGACTTCCGCGACCGCGCAGGCGATACCCGGCATCGGGCTCGGGTTGTCGATCTCACAAGCGATTGCCGAAGCGCACGGCGGGAAGCTCTTGGTTTCCAGCCTGCTCGGAGTCGGCACGACGTTCCGCCTCGAGGCCCCACTTCCGCGGGCGAACACAGAGCTCGCTTCATCCCCGGTGGCCCTGGCCGCGGCCTGAGTCAGTTTTCGATTTCGCAGCTCATACCGCCGGACCCTGCTCTTCCGGGCCCATATAGGGGTACCGGTAGTCGGTCGGCGGCACGAAGAGCTCCTTGATCGTCCGCGGCGAGACCCAGCGGATGAGGTTCCACATCGAGCCGGCCTTGTCGTTCGTGCCCGAGGAGCGGGCGCCGCCGAACGGCTGCTGGCCGACCACTGCGCCGGTCGGCTTGTCGTTGACGTAGAAGTTCCCGGCGGCATAGCGGAGCCGGTCGTGGGCGAGGTCGACGGCGCTTCGGTCGCGGGAGAAGACCGCACCGGTCAGCCCGTACGGTGCGCCGCTGTCGATCAGGTCGAGCGCGTCCTCGTACCCGCCCTCCGGGTAGACGTATGCGGTCACGACGGGCCCGAAGAGCTCCTCCTTCATCGTGCGGAAGCCGGGGTCGCTCGTCTCGATCACAGTCGGCTCGACGAACCAGCCGTCGGTATCGTCGCAGCCGCCGCCGACGAGGACACTCGCCTTCCCGTCCGACGCATACGCCTCATCGATCGCCGCTTTCTGCGTCTTGAAGGAGCTTCCGTCGATCACGGCGCCCATGAAGTTCCCGAAGTCGGTGACGTCGCCGACTCTAAGCGCACCCACCTGCTCCACGAGCCGCTCGCGTAGCTCCGGCCAGAGGTTCGACGGTGCGAAGACGCGCGACGCGGCGGAGCACTTCTGCCCCTGGTATTCGAACGAGCCGCGCACGATCGCCGTCGCGAGCGCGTCGACGTCCGCAGAGGGGTGCGCGACGATGAAGTCCTTGCCGCCGGTCTCGCCGACGATGCGAGGGTAGTTGCGGTAGTGGTCGAGATTGCTCGCGACGGATCGCCACATGCCGTTGAACACCGCGGTCGAGCCGGTGAAGTGGATGCCGGCGAGGTCTCGGTTCGAGAGCACCGGGTCGCCGATCTCGGCGCCGCTGCCGTAGACGAGGTTGACCACGCCCGGCGGCAGGCCCGCCTCCTCGAGCAGCTTCATCACGAAGTGCGCCGAGTACGCCGCCGTCGAGGCGGGCTTCCAGACGACGGTGTTCCCCATCAGCGCGGCCGACATCGGGAGGTTGCCGCCGATCGCGGTGAAGTTGAACGGCGTCACTGCGAATACGAAGCCCTCGAGCGGCCGGTACTCCAGCCGGTTCCACACGCCCGGCGAGGAGACGGGCTGCTCCTCGTAGATGCGCGTCATGTACTTGACGTTGAAGCGCCAGAAGTCGACCAGCTCGCAGGAGGCGTCGATCTCGGCCTGGTGTGCCGTCTTCGACTGGCCGAGCATCGTCGCGGCGTTGAGCGTCTGCCGCCACGGCCCCGAGAGGAGCTCGGCGGCGCGCAGCAGGATCGTCGCACGTTCCTCCCACGGAGTGCGCGACCAGTCCTTCCACGCGTCGGCCGAGGCCGCGATCGCGCGCTCGACGTCCGTCGCGCCGCCCTTGTGCACCGTGGCGAGCACGTGCGAGCGGTTGTGCGGCTCCACGGCCTCGTACGTGTTCGCGGTGCGAACCTCCTCGCCGCCGATCACGAGCGGGATCTCGATCTGCTGCGACTCCATCTCGGCGAGGCGGGCGCGGAGCTCCTCGCGCTCCGGGCTTCCGGGCGCGTAGCCGAGGGCGGGCTCGTTGACGGGCTCGGGGGCCCTGAAGATGCCGTGGGCGCTCATCGGGGGTGGATTCTAGGATGGCTGGGCATGACGGTGACGCACGTTGCTTACGAGGCCGAGGGCTGGGGTGTGGGAGAGCTGTGGCTCGAAGGCGGCCGAGTCCTCTGGCACGAGCTCCCGTTCCCCGCCCGAAGAGCCCAAGTGACAAGTTGCAACTTGGAGGTGGTGGAACGCCTTCAGGCCTACTTCGCAGGCGGTGAAGTGTCGCTCGGCGACGTCGACGTCGATCTCGAGTACGAGACGCCGTTCCTCGAGCGTTGCGCGCTTGCGCTGCGGGCGATCCCCCGCGGGGAGGTCGTCACCTACGGCGAGCTCGCCGCGCTCGCCGGCGCACCGGGCGCGGCGAGGGCGGCCGGCTCGTTCTGCGCCCGCAACCGGCTCGGGCTCTTCGTGCCCTGCCACCGCGTTGTCGGCGCGGGCGGGCTTGGCTCGTACGGATCGTTCGGGATCGAGTACAAGAGGCGTCTCCTGGAGCTCGAGGGGTACGCGGCGCTTGCTCTCTGAAGATCTCCGCAACGAGCTCGCCGCGATCGCGCCGGAGGCCGACTGCGACCGGCTCGCCGAGCTTTCCGGCCTCTTCCGCGTCGCCGGCAGCGTGCACCTCCGCGGGCGCGGCGAGGTCGCGCTGCACCTCGACCTCGTCAGCTCCGCGGTCGCCCGGCGTGCGTTCGCGCTGCTGCGCGCATTCGAGGTCGAGTCCGAGATCCGCACGTATCAACAGCATGCCTTCGGCAGGGCGACGCGCTACCAGCTGCACGTGGGGGGAGGCGCGGCCGCCTACGGAACGTTGCAGCGCGCCGGCGTGCTCGACGCCTCGCATCGCCCGCTCGAGCGCCCGCCCCAGCGCGTGCTCTCCCGCCGCTGCTGTCGCGGCGCCTACCTGCGCGGTGCGCTGCTCGGTGCCGGGTCGCTGAGCGGCCCGCGCGACCCACACCTCGAGATCCGCACCGCGGAGCTCGAGGGCGCGCGCTTTCTCGCCGAGGTGGCGGCGCGACAAGGCGCGGTGCTCCACATCCTCGACCGCGGTCGTCACGCCGTCGCGTACGCGAAAGGAACCGAGTCGATCGCCGACGCGCTCGTCGCAGCCGGTGCCACCGACATCGTGCTCGTGCTCGAGGAGAGCTCGGTGCTCGCCGCCATCCGCGCCGACGCGAACCGGCTCGCGAACGCGGACCACGCGAATCTCGTGCGCACGAGCCGCGCGGCGTACGCACAGCTCGAGGCGGTGCGCCATCTCGACCTCGACTCGCTCCCCGACGACCTGCGCGAGCTCGCCTCGCTGCGTCTGCGCCACCCGACCGCATCGATCGCCGAGCTGGCCCGCCGCTGTCGTCCGCCGCGGACGAAGGCGTCCGCGTATCGACGGCTCCGGCGGCTCGAGGAACTCGCCCACTAGTATCGTTTGAAACTCGTCTAGCGCCGTTTCGGGGCCGTCGTCATACTCGACAACGGCGGGTCCGCGCTCGTCCGGCGGCGGATTCAGACCCCGTCCGTCGCCACGGTCTCGGGTGTGGTGCAAGGACCGGGAGGGTCGTCCTCGGAGCTTCCCGGTCCGCCCGCCTTGATCGCCTAGAGTGGTCCCGAACCTCGAGCGAAAGGCGTCCAGAACACATGGCCAAGATCAGGGTCGGGATCAACGGCTTCGGCCGGATCGGCCGGAACTTTTTCCGGGCTTCCATCCAGCACGGCGGCGACTTCGAGCTCGTCGCGGCGAACGACATCGCGGACACGAAGACCATGGCGCACCTGCTGAAGCACGACTCCGTGCTCGGCACCCTCGACCTCCCGGTCGAGGCGGGCGACGGCTTCATCCGCGCAGGTGACCACGAGATCAAGTTCACGACCGAGCGCGATCCTGCGCAGCTGCCGTGGGGCGAGCTCGGCATCGACGTCGCGATCGAGTCGACCGGTCACTTCAACAGCCGCGAGTCCGCACAAAAGCACCTCGAGGCCGGTGCGAAGAAAGTGGTGATCTCTGCGCCTGCGACCGACCCGGACTTCACGATCGTCCTCGGCGTCAACGACAGAGAGTACGACCCGGAGCAGCATCACATCATCTCGAATGCCTCGTGCACGACGAACTGCGTGGCGCCGCTCGCGAAGCTGCTCCACGAGGCGTACACGATCGAGCGCGGGTTCATGACGACGATTCACGCGTACACGAACGACCAGCGCACGCTCGACCTGCCGCACTCCGACCTGCGGCGTGCCCGGGCCGCCGCGATCAACCTGATCCCGACCTCGACGGGTGCAGCCCGCGCGATCGGAGTCGTGCTCCCCGACCTGAAAGGAAAGATCGACGGGATGTCGATGCGCGCGCCGGTGCCGACCGGCTCCATCGTCGACCTCGTCGTGCAAGTCGCAAAGGAGACGAGCAAGGACGACGTCAACGAGCTCTTCCGCTCGAAGGCCGACACCGGCGACCTGAAGGGGATTCTCCTCTACACGGACGAGCCGCTCGTCTCGACGGACATCGTCCACTCGCCGTACTCCGCGATCTTCGACAGCGACCTGACGATGGTGAACGGGAATCTCGTCAAGGTCTTCGGCTGGTACGACAACGAGTGGGGCTACAGCTGCCGGCTCGTCGACCTCGTCACGAAGATCGGCGCGACGATGCCGGCCGCCGTCGTGCACTAAATGCGCCTGCCGCGCTCCGTCCGCGAAGCCGACGCCGCCGGCAAGACGGTGCTGGTCCGGTCGGACCTGAACGTGCCGCTCGAGAACGGCGAGGTCGCCGACGACACGCGCATCCGCGCCTCGCTGCCGACGCTCGCGCTCCTTCTGGAGCGCGGAGCCGCCGAGGTGCGGGTCTGCTCGCATCTCGGCCGGCCCAAGGCGGAGGAGGACAGGGCGCGGTACTCGATGGCCCCCGTCGAGAGGCGGCTCCGCGAGCTCCTCGCCGACGACCGGATCACCGTGCTCGAGAACACCCGCTTCGACCCGCGCGAGACGAAGAACGATCCCACGTTCGCACGCGAGCTCGCGAGCGGCTGCGACCTTTACGTCGACGACGCGTTCGGCTCTGCGCACCGGGCACACGCCTCGACCGAAGGCGTCGCGCACGTGCTGCCGGCGTACGCGGGGTTGCTGCTGCTCGCCGAGCTCGAGCATCTCGGGAGGCTCCTCGGCGAGGTCGAGCGGCCGTTCGTCCTCATCTCCGGAGGCGCGAAGGTGGATGACAAGCTCGGCGTGCTCGAGAACCTCGGCGGCCGGGCGGACACCGTACTGATCGGCGGGAAGATGGCCGAGCAGATCCGTGACGGGAATCCGCTCAGCTTCGAGGTCGAGCTGCCGGTCGACGTCGTGGGCGCCGCCGCGTTCGAGGCGGACGCCGAGTCCGGGGTCTTCCCGTTCGACGGCCTCCCGGAGGGCTGGCTCGGGCTCGACATCGGCCCGCAGACGTGTGAGCGCTTCGCGCAGAAGATCGACGGGGCGCGGACGATCTTCTGGAACGGGCCTATGGGCGTCTTCGAGTGGAAGCGGTTCGGCGCGGGGACAAAGGCGGTCGCCGAGGCGGTGGCGGCAAACGACGCTGCGTTCTCGGTCGTGGGCGGCGCGGACTCGGTGCGCGCGGTGAACGAGCTCCGGCTCGCAGAGAAGATCTCGTGGGTCTCGACGGGCGGCGGCGCGAGCCTCGAGCTGCTCGAGGGCAAGGAACTTCCGGGCGTGGCGGCGATCCCCTCATGATCGTCGCCGGCAACTGGAAGATGTTCGCCGGGCCCGACCCCCATCAACTGGCGCGGCAGCTCGAGGGCGTCGCCGGAGTCGACGTGATCGTGTGCCCGCCGTTCACCGAGCTCGCCGCCTGCGTCGAAGCCGGTCTGACGACGTATGCGCAGAATGTCCATTGGGAGCCCGAGGGCCCGTTCACGGGCGAGGTCTCCGCGCCGATGCTGCTCGGCCTCGGCGTGCGCGGGTCGCTGGTCGGCCACTCGGAGCGCCGGCAGTACTTCGGCGAGACCGACCTCGGTGTCGCGAGGCGCACGCGGTTCGCGCTCGAGTCCGGGCTCGGCGTGATCGCATGCATCGGCGAGTCGCGCGAAGAGCGCGACGCCGGCGACACGGAGACGGTGCTGCGCGTGCAGGTCGACGCAATCCGCGACGCGTGCGGCCCTCACGAGCGGCTCCTGCTCGCCTACGAGCCCGTATGGGCGATCGGGACGGGCCTCACCGCCACGCCCGAGATCGCGCAGCACGCGCATGCGTTCATCCGCTCGCGGCTCGACCGGCCGGTTCTCTACGGCGGCTCCGTGAAGCCCGACAACGCAGACGAGCTGCTCTCCCAGCCTGCCGTCGACGGTGCGCTCGTCGGCGGTGCCTCCCTCGACATCGACAGCTTCACCGCGATTTGCCGGTCGGCCGCGCGTATCCGCTCGTAGTCCTCGTCATCCTCGACGGCTGGGGCTGCGCCCCGCCGGGGCCGGGGAACGCGGTCGAGCTCGCGAGCACGCCGGTGTTCGACCGGCTCTGGGCGGAGTACCCGCACGCTCGGCTGGTCGCGTCGGGCGAGGCGGTCGGCCTGCCGCCCGGGCAGATGGGCAACTCCGAGGTCGGGCATCTCACGATCGGCTCCGGTCGCGTGCTCGACCAGGACTTCCAGCGGGTCAACCGTGCGATCGCGGACGGCAGCTTCTTCGAGAGCCCGGCGCTCGTCACTGCCTTTCGGCGGGCGCGCGAGCGCGGCGGCGACATGCATCTGCACGGACTCGTTTCCAAGGGCGGCGTGCACTCGCACATCGACCACCTCCGCGCGCTCCTCGAGCTTGCGAGGCGGGAGGGGATGGTGGAGCGAACGTGGATCCACGCGTTCACGGACGGCCGCGACGTCTCGCCGACGTCGGCCGCTCGTGACCTCGCCGAGCTTCCCGACGACCGCATCGCGACGATCTCCGGGCGTTACTACGCGATGGACCGCGACAACCGCTGGGAGCGCACCCAACTCGCGCTCGACGCCATCCTCCACGTGCGGGGCTCGGCCGGCGCCGAGCCGGCGATCGAGCTCGTGCAGCGGAGCTACGAAGCGGGCGTCACCGACGAGTTCATCGCTCCGCTCTGGCGTGAGGGGAAGCCGGCGCTCGACCCGGCGCTGGACGCCGCGATCTTCTTCAACTTCCGCCCCGACCGGGCCCGGCAGCTCAGCGAGAAGCTCGCCGAGCTGCAAACCGATCTGACGACGATGACGAAGTACCGTGACGACTTCACGTTCCCCGTCGTCTTCCACGAACAGAGCGTCGAGATGGTGCTGGCCGAGGTGCTTGCACAGCAGGGCGTCCGTCAGCTCCACACCGCGGAGACGGAGAAGTACGCCCACGTGACGTACTTCTTCAACGGCGGCCGCGAGGACGAGTTTCCCGGCGAGACGCGGGTTCTCGTTCCCTCGCCGCGGGACGTGCCGAGCTACGACCACAAGCCCGAGATGTCGGCAAGAGAGCTGACCGACCGCTTCGTCGAGGGGATCGGCGAGGGCTATGCCTTCGCGGTGATCAACTTCGCGAATCCCGACATGGTCGGCCACACCGGCGTGATCCCCGCGGTCGTGAAGGCGGTCGAGACTGCCGATGCATGCCTCGGCCGCGTCGTCGAGGCCGTGCAGGCAGCCGGCGGCGTCTGTCTCGTCACCGCCGACCATGGAAACGCGGAGAAGATGCTCGAGGACGACGGCGTCCACCCCCACACGGCACACACGACCAACCTCGTCCCCTTGATCGCAACGGAAAGGGCAATCAAGCTCCGAGGAGATGGCGAACTCTCCGACCTGGCCCCGACCGTCCTCGCCCTGCTCGATTTTGCGCAGCCCTTACAAATGACTGGCAACAGACTCAGCGGCGACGAATAACCCGGCTACTATGGCGCACCTTGTCCCTGCCACAACCTGACCACGGCGTCCTCCGGAAGGCCCAGCGCGGCGATGAGCGCGCCTTCACGATCATCGTGCGCGCGTATCAGGTGCCGGTCTTCAACTACGTGTTGCGCCTCGTCGGCGACCGAGCGCTCGCGGAGGACCTGACCCAGGAGATCTTCCTGCGCGTGTTCCAGGGGCTTCCGAAGTTCTCGCTCCGCTCGAAGTTCACGACGTGGCTCTTCCAGGTGTCGAAGAACCGCGTACTCGACGAGCTTCGCGCGGTCGAGCGCCGGCCGCGGGCCGTCGTCGACATCGAGGACGTGCCGCAGCTCGAGGTGCTCGACGCTCCGTTCGAGCGGCTCGAGGCGATCGACGCCGTCTGGCGCGCGGTCGAGAACCTGAACGTCGACCTGAAGATGGCACTTCTGCTCCGCGACGTCGTCGGCCTC
>JBGQKY010000010.1:0-30935 GCA_041499745.1 Gaiellaceae bacterium | reverse complement strand
TCGCTCGAGACGCGCAGGCGGAGGTGCGCTTCCTCGCCAAGCTGCCGCAGATCGACGCACGGCGCCTGGGCTTGTTCGGCGACAGCCAGGCCGGCTGGATCATCCCGCTCGCGGCGGCGCGAGAGCAGGCGGTGCGTTGGGCCCTTCCCCTGGTCGGCCCGACGGCGACCGTGTACGAAACGGACCTCTGGGTCTACGCCGACGACGACCGCAACGTCCCGACCGAGCTCTGCATCGAGCGCCTCCAGGCGCTGAAGCCCGGCCACGACTTCTTGTGGACGGTCGTCGAGGGGACGCACGCGCTGCTTCAGCTCCCGAACGGGCTCTACTCGAGCCTCGCGCAGTCACGCGGCTTCCTGCCCGGCCTCTATCCCGCGGTCGGCGCCTGGCTTCGCAGCCGCAACATCGTCCGCTAGTACCCTCCGCCGCATGGCGCAGGTGGCGCAGGGGGAGCCCGGGCTTCGCCGGGTGATCGACGAGGACCGGGAGGTCGACGGGCTCGGCGAGCAGGAGCTCCTCGAGCTGTACCGCTCCATGGTCCTCCTGCGCACCTACGACGAGCGCTCGCTCGTTTACCACCGGCAGGGACGGATCGGCACCTACGCGATCTTCTGGAACCACGAGGCGATGCAGGCCGGCGCGGTGCACGCGCTCGACGACGAGGACTGGATCTTCCCGAGCTACCGCGAGTCTGCCATCGGCCTGCTGCGCGGCATGCCCGCCGCGATCGTTCTCCACTGGTGGCGGGGCCATCCCGCGGGCTGGTGGAATCCCGCCGACTACAACGTCGCCTCGATCTGCATCCCGATCGCGACGCAGGTTCCGCACGCTGCCGGGCTCGCGTGGGGGAAGAAGCTGAAAGGGGAGCGGGCGCTCGCACTCACGTTCTTCGGCGACGGTGCGACGAGCGAGGGCGCGTTCCACGAGGGCGCGAACCTCGCGGCAGTCATGCAGGCGCCGCTCATCCTCTTCTGCAACAACAACCAGTGGGCGATCTCGACGCCGATCACCGCGCAGACGCGGGCCGAGGCGCTCGTCGACAAGGCGGCGGGCTACGGGATGCCGGGCATCCGCGTCGACGGCGGCGACGTGCTCGCCGTCTACGAGGCGACGCGAGAGGCGGTCGAGCGAGCACGCAGCGGTGGCGGCCCGACGTTCATCGAGGCTCTCTCCTACCGTGCCGCGCCGCATGCGACGGCTGACGATCCGCGCGCGTACATCGATCTCGAGCGCGTCGAGCAGGAGAAGCAGAACGAGTGTCTCGGCCGCTACGAGCGCTATCTGCGCCGGCAGGGACTTCTCGGCGACGACCTCGAGGCGGCGATCAAGAAGGAGGCCGCCGACATGATGCGGGCCGGAATCGCCGAAGCTGAGGCGGAGCCCGACGCGGACGTCTCACTGTTGTTCGCAAACGTCTATGCGAATCCGCCCGCCTCGCTCGAGCGCGATCTCGCCGAGCTCCGCCGGATCCTCGGAGGCGACGTTGGCTGAGCTGCTCATGGTCGAGGCGATCAACGATGCGTTCCAAGTCGAGCTCGCGCGCGACAGCTCCGTGCTCGTCATGGGCGAGGACGTCGGTCGCGCCGGCGGCGTCTTCCGCGCTACGGCGGGACTCCGTGAGCGCTTCGGCGTCGACCGCTGCGTCGACACGCCGCTCGCAGAGGCGGGGATGCTCGGTGCCGCGGTCGGTCTCTGCATGGCCGGCTGGCGCCCCGTCACGGAGATGCAGTACGACGCGTTCTCGTATCCGTGCCTCGACCAGCTGATCACGCACGTCGGCCGGTACCGCTGGCGCACGGGCGGCACCATGGAGTTTCCGCTCGTCGTGCGCATGCCGTACGGCGGTGGGGTGCGCGCGCCCGAGCTGCACGACGACTCGCCCGAGGCGTACTACGTGCACACGCCGGGCGTGAAGGTTGCGATCCCGTCGACGCCGGCCGACGCAAAAGGCCTGCTCGCGGCGGCTATTCGCGATCCGGACCCGGTCGTCGTGCTCGAGCCGAAGCTGATCTACCGGACCGAGCGCAGTGAGGTGCCCGAGGGCGATTACGTCGTGCCGCTCGGGAAGGCGCGGCTCGCCCGCGAGGGCGACGACGTCACGCTTGTCGCGTACGGCGCGATGGTGCCGCTGTGCGAGCGCGCGGCGGAGACGCTCGCGGAAGAGGCGTCAGTCGAGGTGCTCGACATCCGCACGCTCAAGCCGCTCGACGAGGACGCGCTGCTCGAGTCGGCCGCGAAGACCGGTCGCGCCGTGATCGTGCAAGAGGCGCCGCGAATCGCCGGCTTCGGCGCCGAGCTCGCCGCGATCCTCGCCGAGAAGGCGATCCTCGACTTGCGAGGGCCCGTGCTGCGCGTCACCGGCTACGACGTTCCCTATCCGTATTGGAACATCGAGGACGCGTACATGCCGTCCGTCGCGCGCGTCGTCGATGCCTGTAGACGGCTCCTCGAGTTCTGAGCGCATGATCCACGAGCTGCCGCTCGAGGAGCGGACCGTCCACGGGTACTTCTCTTCCGAGCTCGAGGCGGTGATGACGGTGAGGCCGGGCGACACGGTTCGGTTCCAGGCGCTGAACAGCGGCTGGCGCTGGGCCGCGACCGAGGAGCGCTTCGCGCGCGACCGGGAGCTGCACGCCGGCCACGCCCTGAGCGGGCCGATCGAGGTGCGGGGCGCGCTCGCGGGTCAGACGCTCGTTGTGCGGATCGACGAGGTGGTGCCGGGCGGGTGGGGCGTGACGTTCGCGCACGGCACCCCGTTCGGCTGGTCGATTCGTGACGGCGAGGCGATGGACGAACGCGGGATTCGTGTCTCTGTCGCACCGTTTCTCGGCGTGATCGGCATGCCGCCGCCCGAGGCGGGCGTTCACTCGACGATCCCGCCCCGCAAGTGGGGCGGCAACATCGACTGCAAGGAGCTCGTTGCCGGCACGACTCTCTACCTGCCGGTCCCGGTCGACGGCGCGCTGCTCTCCGTGGGAGACGGCCACGCCGCTCAGGGCCACGGCGAGGTGTCGGGCACCGCGATCGAGTGTCCGCTCGAGCGGGCCGAGATCACGATCGACGTCCGCGACGACCTCGAGCTCCGCTCGCCGATCGCACGCACAGCCGACGCCTGGATCGCGTTCGGCTTCGACGAGGATCTCGGCCTCGCCGCCGACCACTGCATGGCGACGATGCTCGACCTGATGGAGCGCGAGCTCGGCCTGCAGCGCGACCACGCGCTCGCCCTCTCGAGCGTCGCCGTCGACCTCTATGTGACGCAGATCGTCAACGTCACGAAGGGCGTGCACGCGGTCCTGCGAGACGGCGCGATCAGGTAGGAATCCGTTGTGGCGTACGAGTTCAAGCTGCCGGACCTCGGCGAAGGCCTGACCGAGGGGGAGATCGCGCGCTGGCTCGTCGAGGAGGGCCAGGAGATCGCCGAGGACGATCCGCTCGTCGAGATCGCGACCGACAAGACGACGGTCGAGATCCCCTCGCCGGCGGCGGGCGTCGTGTCGAAGATCCTCGCCGCCGAGGGCGACATCGTCCCGGTCGGGACCGTGATTGTCGTGATCGGCGGCAACGGCGTCGCGCAGCCGACGGCCGCCGGGCAACCGCGCGCCGACCCCGCGCCCACGCAAAGCAAGCCAAGTGACAAGTTGTCACAAGGACAGAAGGTGCGCGCGACGCCGCTCGTGCGCCGGGTCGCGCAGGAGCTCGGCGTCGACCTTGCGACGATCGCCGGCACCGGTCCGCAGGGGCGGATCACCGAGCAGGACGTGCGGGGCGGCGGTGTCGGAGAGGCGGCGCCGGGCGAGCGGCGCGAGCCGATCCGCGGTGTGAAGCGCCAGATGTTCGAGCACCTGACTCGAGCACACCGCGAGATCCCACCGGTCACCTGGGTCGAGGAATGCGACTTCACCGGTGTCGACACCAAACGGTTGCTGCCGCTCGTCCTGAAGGCGGTCGCGGCGTCGCTGCGCGAGTTCCCCGAGCTGAACGCGCGCGTCGACGGCGGCGAGCTCGTGTATCTCGAGCGCTCCGACATCGGTGTGGCCGTGCAGACCGGCCAGGGTCTCGTCGTACCGGTCGTCCGAGACGTCGACTCGCGACCGCTCGAGGAGGTCGAGGCCGACGTGAAGCGGCTCGCCGACGCGGCGCACGCCGGGAAGCTCGCGCCGGAAGAGCTTCGCGGCGGCACGTTCACCGTCACGAGTGCGGGAAAGTCCTCCGGCCTCTTCACGACGCCGCTCGTCAACCACCCGCAGGTGGCGATCCTCGGCGTCTACCGGGTCGCGGAGCGTCCGGTCGTGCGCGACGGCGAGATCGTCGTCCGGCTCATCGGGAACGTCTCGGTCACGTTCGACCATCGCGTCGTCGACGGGAAGCGCGCAGCGGACTTCGGACTCGCCGTCATCGCGCGGCTGGAAGGCTGACCCGCTACGAGGCGACGGCCGGCTCGACGTCGCGTGTGTGCTCGTCGATCATCGACTCGATCGTCGGCGCCGTCGAGCGGCCTTCGAGTCTCGCGACGACTCGCTTGCCCTTGATGAGCACGAGCGAGGGGACCTCGGAGATCTTGAAGGACTCCGCGATGTCGGGGCGCTCGTCGATGTCGACCTTCTTCACGTGCAGGGAGTCGCGGTTCTTGCGCGTGATGTGGGCGAGGAGGCTCTCCATGCGCCGCGCCGGACCGGAGCGGCTGGACGTGAAGAACACGAGGACAGGTCGTTCCTTGGGCAAAGAGGCCTCCAGCCGCAACGAATGGCGGGTCGGGGGCGCCCGCCTATGAGGATAACGCGGAACCCGTGCGCCCGGGTACGCTGCGTTCGATGGCGGGCTGGTACTGGATCGGCGTGAGCGTCGGCCTGGGCGCCGGGGCCGGTGTCCTCGTGGCCGGAGTCGCTGCCCGAGTCGTCGCGCTCGCGCTGCTCGTCGCCGCCGCGGCGGGCCTCGGCCTCGGCTTCGCGATCGAGGGCTGGCAGCCGGGCGGCTGGGGCGACGTGATCGGCGGCGCCGGCGGCGGTCTCGCGGGAGCTCTGGGTGCAGCTCAGGTCGTTCGGGGCGCGTTGCGCGGCGGCGGGACGAGGGGCGGCACCGCGACGCTCGTCGCCGTCGCCGCCCTCGTCGCGGCGGCTCTCGCCTGGGTGCCGGCGCTCGGCTATCTCGAGGCGCTCGCACTGCCTTTGCTCGCCGCACGCCTACGCCGGCGCCTGCCCGAGCGCTACGCCGGGCTGCGCACGCTCGCAAAGTGACCACAGCCAAGAAGCTGGTCCTCATCGTCGTCGACGGGATGACCCCAGCGGCGCTCGAGCGCGCCGTCGAGGGCGGGCGCGCCCCCGCACTCGCACTGCTGGCCGAGCACGCGGACTACCGCCGAGCGACCTCGGTGTTCCCCTCGCTCACGCCCGTCTGCCTCTCCTCCATCGCGACCGGCTCGTTCCCGGACACGCACGAGATCCCGCATCTCGTCTGGTGGTACCGCAAGGAGCGCCGCGTGGTCGAGTACGGCTCGTCGTTTGCGGCGTTGCGGGTGGCCGGCATGGCGCAGTCGATCACCGACACGATCTTCAACATGAACCAGAAGCACCTCGGCCGCGACGCCGTGACCGTCTACGAGGCCCTCGAAGACGCCGGGCTCATCACGGCCGCCGTAAACATCACGTGCTACCGGGGCCGTACGAAACATCTGCCGACACTTCCGTGGGTTACGAAGGCCGCGTACGGGCCGAAGCGGTTCTTCTTCTACAGCCTCTTCGAGTCCGACCCGACGGGAGCGCGGCTCGCGGTGCGCAACCGGGCCGGCGGCTCGATCGACGCGTACGCCGCGGCCGTGGGGCGCTGGCTCGTCACCCGCGACGGCTTCGACTTCCTCGCGTACTACCTGTCGGACTTCGACTTCGCCTCGCATGCGCACGGGCCCGAGGGCGCGGAAGACGTCGCGCTGGCGCGCACCGACGACGCAGTCCAGGCGCTTCTCGACGCCGCCGGCGGACCGGGTGCGTTCCTCGAGCGCTACGCCGTGATCCTCCACTCGGACCACGGACAGACTCCGGTCGAGCAGGCCGCACAGCTCGAGGCGCCGCTCGGCGCGTACGCCGACAGCATCGTCGCGCTCGGCTCCAACCGGGCAGGTCAGGTGTACCTCCTGCCCGACGCCCGGGTCGACGCCGGGATGCTGGCGCGCGCGTTCGACGGCGTGGCGTCCGTCGAGACGACACTCCGTCTCGAGGACGGCGAAGCGGTCGCGCGCCGCGACCGCGAGGAGCTGCGCTTCCGCCCGAGCGCCGACGGCTGGGAGACAAACGGCGATCCCAGGCTCCTCGACTATCCGGATGCGCTCAGGCGCTGCTGGTTCGCGCTCGCGAACCAGAACGCCGGCGAGCTGCTCGTCTCGGCCGCCCCGGGCTGGGAGTTCGCCGATCTCGGGGGACGCCACCACGCGGGCGGCGGCAGCCACGGCTCGCTCGTCGAGGGCGACTCGGTCGTGCCGGTGCTCACCGTCGGCATCGAGGCGGCGATCGACAGCATCACCGACGTCACCCCTGTGGTGCGTTCGCACTTCGGTGCGCTCGTTGCCTGACCGTCTGTCGATGGTCGAGGGGCAGCTGCGCGCACGCGGCATCGACGACGAGCGCGTGCTTGCGGCGATGGCGACCGTGCCGCGAGAGCGATTCGTTCCTCCGGAGTGGCGCCGCCGCGCCTATGACGACGCCGCGCTGCCGATCGGCGCAGATCAGACGATCTCGCAGCCGTACATGGTGGCGCGCATCTGCGCCGAGCTTCAGCTTTGCGGCGGCGAAACGGTGCTCGACGTCGGAACCGGCTCGGGCTACCAGGCTGCGGTGCTCGCCGAGCTCGCCGGGGTCGTCCATTCGCTCGAGCGGATCCCGGCTCTCGCAGAGCGTGCGCTGGAGACGCTCGACGATCTGGGATACGCGGGACGCGTCCATGTGCACGTGACCGATGGAACCCTTGGGTGGCCCGAGAGCGCCCCGTACGGCGGAATCGCGGTCGCCGCGGCCACACGACGGCCCCCGCCGGCGCTTCTCGAGCAGCTCGAGCCGCGCGGGCGCCTCGTGATCCCGATCGGGCCGCCGCACCAGCAGTTTCTCAGGGTCTACGTGCAGACACCCGAAGGCCCGGCGGAGTTCGCCGCCGTTCCCTGCCGGTTCGTCCCGCTCATCCCCGGCGCCTGACGTCTACCCTGGCTCGATGGAGGCGCCCGCCCGCAGCCGCGCGCACGCCGCGCTGCGCCTGCGCTCGAACTGGGTCCAGCTGGCGAAGTTCTGCGCGGTAGGCGGGATCGGCTACCTCGTCAACCTCGCCGTCTACGCGACGCTCATCCACGAAGATGTGCACTACCTGCTCGCGGCCACCTGCTCCTTCCTCGTCGCGGTCACGAGCAACTACACCTGGAATCGGCTCTGGACGTTCCGCGATCACCGTGCCGGTGTCGCCGCGCAGGGCATGCGGTTCTTCGTCGTCTCGCTTGCGTCACTGGGAGCGAACCTGCTCGTCCTGCACGTGCTGATCACGCTCGGCGCCGGAAAGCTCACCGGCCAGGCAATCGCGATCATCGTCGTCACCCCGCTCAACTTCATCGGGAACAGACTGTGGTCGTTCAAGCGTCCTCGAGTGTCTCGTCCGGCGTAGCCTTCCCGCGGTGGCGCGCCGCCTCGTCCTCCCGTTCGCCTGCGCCCTGATCCTCGCGCCCGCTGCAACCGCCGCGGGCACGGTCACCGCTCCCGTCTACAACGGCATAGGCCGCCTCGTCCAGACGCCGTTCGCGCCCGCGCCGAACGCCGCACACCTGACGAAGCAGCACGCGCTCTCGCTCTTCGAGCAGAACCCGAAGGTCGCCGCCTGGCTCTCCCGCTACCCGACGAAGGGCCGGCTCGACGAGGAGACCTACGACACGAAAACCGCGAGCTGGACGGTGAAGATCTGGTGGGGGGCGGCCGGTGAGATCGCGGAGGGCAAGGTCGACGATGCGAGCGCCGTCGTCACCGAGGCGTGGACCGGGCCGCAGGTCGCATGGAAGATGGGGCGCGGTTACAAGGGTGCGTTCGGCAAGGACCTGATCAACAATCCGTGGCTCTGGGGCGCGTTCTGCGCGGTGTTCCTGCTCGGCCTCGCAGACCTCCGCCGGCCGCTCTCCCTGCGCAACCTCGACCTCCTGATGCTCCTCTCGCCGTCTGCGTCGCTCTGGTTCTTCAACCACGGCGACGTGTTCACCGCGGTGCCGCTGTTCTATCCCGCGCTCATCTGGGTGGTGGCCCGCGGCGTCTGGATCGGCGCGACCGGACGCGGGTCGCGTGCGCGGCCGGTGTGGCCGGTCGCGGTGCTGCTGATGGCGACCGTCTTCCTCGCAGGCCTTCGCATCGGCATGAACATCCGCGAATCGAACGTGATCGACGTCGGCTACTCGGGCGTCATCGGCGCGGAGCGCATCGTCCACGGCCAGGCGCCGTGGGGCAACTTTCCCGTCGAGGGCGACCTGAAGGCGTGCGGGCCGGCCGACGCCGCGGGAGAGACCCGCGAGCGCATCCAGGCGAACGGACGGTGCGAGAGCGCGAACCCGCAGGGCGACACGTACGGCCCGGTCGCCTACGAGTCCTACATCCCCGGCTACGCGCTCTTCGGCTGGAGCGGAAAATGGGACTCCCTTCCGGCGGCGCACTTCACGTCGATCGCCTTCGATCTCCTCTGCGCGCTCGGCCTGTTCCTCGTCGGGCGGCGCTTCGGGGGCCTGCAGCTCGCGGCGATGCTCTCGTTCGCCTGGGTCGCGTACCCGTTCACGCAGTACGCGTCGAGCTCCAACACGAACGACGCCCTCCTGCCGTGCTTCCTCATCTGGGGGTTCTGGCTCGCCGCCTCGCCGGCCGGCCGCGGGGTGTTCTGCGCACTCTCGGGGCTGACGAAGTTCGCCTCGCTCGTCGTGGCGCCGCTATGGCTCACGTATCCCGGCCGGCGGCCGTCGTTGCGATTCGTCCTGGGCTTGCTGATCGCGACGGTCGCCGCGTTCTCGATCGTGCTTCTCGAGCCGCACCCCCTGGACGAGCTCCACGTCTTCTGGAAGCGCACGGTTCGCTGGCAGGTGGGCCGCGACGCGCCGTGGTCGCTGTGGGACTGGGGGCAATACCACGCTCGCGGCGTGCCCGACCTGCACGTGGTCCAGCGGGTGCTCCAGGGCCTGCTGGTGGCGGGTGCGCTCGCCGCCGCGGTCGTACCGCGACGCAAGTCGCCGCTCCAGCTCGCGGCGCTGACGGCGGCCCTCCTCGCCGGCTTCGAGCTGGTGCTCACGTACTGGCTCTACACCTACATCCCGTGGTTCTTCGGCTTCGCCGCGATCGCCCTGCTCGCCCCCGCGGCCGTCGCGGTGCGCGATCTACAGCGGGATGCGGAGCAGCTCGATTCCGGTCGCCCGGCCGTCGTCGGAGCAATCGACGACGACGCCCTCGATCCGGACGCCGCCGTCGGCGGGCTCGAAGCGAATCGGTAACCGCGTTCGCATCCGCCTGATCGCGAGCTCGGCCTTCACCCCGATCACCGAGTCGTGGGGACCGGTCATGCCCGCGTCGGTGATCGCCGCGGTGCCGCCCGGCAGCACGCGCGCATCGTTCGTCTGCACGTGCGTGTGCGTGCCGATCACGGCGGTGACGCGCCCGTCGAGCCAGTGCGCCATCGCGACCTTCTCGCTCGTTGCCTCCGCGTGGAAGTCGAGCACGATTACCGGCGTCTGCGTGCGGGCGTGGTCGACAAGCGAGTCCACCACCTCCCACGGCGACACCGGCACGTCGAGGAAGAGCGAGCCCAGCAGGTTGATTACCGCGACCATGACGCCGTTTCGCGCCTCGACGATTGCGATGCCGCGCCCGAGAGTCAACGCGCCGGCGTTTGCAGGGCGGATCACGCGCTCGCTGCGCGCGAGGTAGTCGCCGATGCCGTCGCGCCGGTAGGTGTGGTTGCCGAGCGTCACGACGTCCGCGCCCGCGGCGAGCAGCTTGTCGGCGAGCTTGCCGGTGATCCCGGCCCCGTCGGCGACGTTCTCGCCGTTGACGACGCAGAAGTCGGCGGCGATCTCTATGAGGAGGCTCGGCAGACGCTCTTCGACAGCGCGCCGCCCGGCGACGCCGAATACGTCCGCGAGAAAGAGGAGTCTCAGTTCAGGACGAGCGACGCCGCGGGACGAAGCTCGATCGTGACGTGATTGCCCGAGTCGTTCGTGTAGCGCGCCAGAGCCTGCCGCTCGACCTTGGCGAGGTCGACGACGCCGCCGATGCGCGTGGCGCCGCTGACGACGTTCGTGCCGACGGAGATCGACGGATCGGAGCGAAGCTGAGTGACGGAGACGATGAGCGACGGTGCGCTCTGCGGCTGGATGTCGATGCGCGATCCGAAGCGATGACCGGCGACGATGTACGGCGTGACGCCGACGACGGTGCCGTCGACCGGCGAGAACACGCTCGTGCCGGGCATCGCGCCGACGTCCAGCGCAGACGTCGCGCCGCCGCCGAGCTGATACCAGGTCGGGTGGCCGCCGCCGCCGCCGAAGATCTTGTGGATCACCCTCTGCACGACTCCCTCGTTGCCCTGCCGGCCGATCGGCGACAAGGCGATCGCTCCGTCGGCGCTCGAGTGGTAGCCGATCGCGGTGAGCTGCGTCTGCACGATCGGCATCTGAAGGCGTACGACTCCATGGAGCGCGACGATCTGCGGGAACGGCTTCGTCTGCTTGCTCACGGCGGCGTTCGACATCGAGAGCGGCACGACCGGCCGCGCGTTGCCGCCGAAGGCGGACAGAAGCAGCGCGATCACGAGCACGATCGCGAGGAACGTGAGGAGCGCGAAGCGACGGGCGCGACGCGCTGTACGCACCTCCCGACGTTCGACGCGCCGCCTCCGGGTGGGGCGTGAGGACGGCATGTCCGGGCCCACCGTACCCGACGGCGGGGCCACCTTCAACCGGGCACGTGACAACTGTTGCCCGGGTTCGACCCAGAGATCGAGGGCGAGGTTCCCGTCGTCGAAGAAGTTGCCGATGCCCGCGATACCATCGTTTTCATGGCGGGAGCCCCCGGAACGGGCGGTACTCCGGCGCGGATCGAGATTCCCCGCTGGGTGCAACTCGTCGGTCTGCCCCTGCTCCTGCTGCTGGCCTGGTCGGTGGCGGGAGCGGTGCGTCACGTGGTGTTCATCTTCCTCGTGGCGCTGCTCATCGCCCTGCTCCTCAACCCGCTCGTCCGCTTGTTCGGCAGGGTGTGGATCCCGCGCGGCCTCGCAGTCGCGATCGTGTATCTGAGCTTCGCAGCCGCTGTTGCACTGACGATCCTCGCTCTCGCAACCGTGGTGGTACAGCAGACGCGCCACGCGAGTCACCGGATTGACGCCTACTTTACGGTCGAATCCGGACGGCCCCCGGCCACCGGAGCGACGCGGGACCTCGCCCGATTCCAGTCGTGGCTCAACTCGCACCACCTGAGGCGCGTGAAGATCGAGACGCAGGGGCAGAAGTTCCTCGACTCGATCGGGACGAAGGACGTCGAGAAGTACACGACGAAGGCGCTGAATTGGGCCGAGGGAGCCGGGCTCGCCGTCGTCACGCTGCTCTTCAGCGTGCTGCTCGTCGTCGTCGTGTCGATCTACATGCTCCTCGACATGCCGCGCGTCGCGTCCGCGGTGGATCGGCGCTTCCCGCCCCTGCCGGGAACGAGGCCGCTCGTCGAGCGCATGGAGCAGGCGCTCGGGAGCTACGTCAAGGGGCAGCTCGCCGTCTCGGCGATCATCGGGACGAGCTGCGGGCTCGGTCTCTGGATCCTCGGGATGCTCGGGCTGATGCCGAACGGCGGCAGGTACGCGCTGCTCTTCGGCGTGTGGGCCGGAGTCGCCGAGCTCATCCCATACGTCGGACCGTGGCTCGCCGCGGCGCCTCCGGTTCTCTACGCGCTCGTGCAGCATCCGCTCTCGGCGGTCTGGGTTGCGCTGCTCTTTCTCGGCATCCAGCAGCTCGAGGGACACGTCGTCGTGCCGAAGATCATGGGCAACGCCTTGCGGCTGCATCCGCTGCTCGTGATCTTCGGGCTGCTCGCCGGCGGCGAGATCTACGGCTTCCCGGGGATCCTCGTCGCGCTGCCGCTGCTCGCCGCCGCGCGCGCTGCGTGGGAGTTCTTCTCAGAGCGGGGCGTGTCGCTCGCCGAATGGCCCGCGGATGAGCCGATCGCCGACGCGGTCGGGCTCGAGGTCGTGCCGGACCAGCCGGCCGCTCCCGCAGCCCAGTGAACTCGCCGCTCGTGCGAGCCGTCGGGGTTGCGCGCCGTTTCGGCGACGTGGAGGCGCTCGCGCCGACGGACGTCGAGCTCTTTCCCGGCGAGGCGGTCGCGCTCGTCGGTCCGAACGGCGCCGGGAAGTCGACGCTTCTCGCGCTGCTCGCCGGCGCGCTCGAGCCGAGCGAAGGGCTCGTCGAGGCGCACGCAGCCGTCGGCTGGGTGCCGCAACATCCGGCGCACTACTCGATGCTGTCCGCGCGCGAGAACCTCGTGCTCTTCGCCCGGCTTCAGGGTGTGCGCGACGCGGACGTCGTGGCGGCGGGCCTGCTCGAGCGCTTCTCGCTCCCGACCGCGCAGCGGCCCTCCGGCGAGCTGTCGGTCGGGAACCGGCAGCGGCTGAACGTCGCGCTCTCGCTGCTCGGCGAGCCGCGCGTGCTGCTGCTCGACGAGCCGACTGCGGCACTCGACCCGGGGCAGCGCCGCCGCGTATGGGAGGTCGTCAGCGCGCTGCGCGGGGAGGGCGGCGCCGTGTGCTTCTCGACGCAGAACCTCGAGGAAGTCGCGCACGCCGACCGCGTGCTCGTGCTCGAGGACGGCCGTATCGTGTCCTCCTCGGTGGAGGAGGTCTTCCGCTGAGCCCGATCGTCCTGCTGCTGCGGAAGGACCTGACGGTGCTCCGGCGATCGCCGCTGCTTCTCGGCGCGCTGCTCGCGTACCCGATCGTGATCGCGCTCCTCGTCGGCCTCGTCGCCGGCTACGCGAGCGCGAAGCCGCGGGTCGCATTTGTCGACGAGGAAGGGCTGCCGGCCGTCGTCGCGGTCGGCGGGCATCGGTTCCACATCCGGACGGTGATCGACGCCGTGGCGAAGGAGGTCACGCTCGTCAGGCTCAGCCCGCGAGAGGGGGCGCGCCAGCTCGCGTCGGGGAAGGTTGTGGCGACGATCACGGTGCCTCCGGGCTTTCTCGACGAGCTCGGAACGACGGTAACGAGCCCGCATCTCGTGCTGCGCACCGTCAGCGGCGGGCTCGCGCCGCGCGTGACCCAGCAGGTTCAGGCGCTCGTCTACCAGCTCAACCGCAAGCTTCAGGCGGGGTTCATCGCAGCGAACCTCCGGTACGTGCGGTTGATCCTGCACGGTGGCAACGCGAGCTTCATCGGGCGCAAGTTCGACGTGCTCGGGCTCGACCATATGGAGCAGCAGCTCGATGCGCTGCCGCAGAACGAGCGCGTCGCGAAGATTCGCGCGTTCGTGCGCATTGCCCGGCTCGCGCTCGCGCAGACCGGCAAGGCGCTCCATGCGACGGCGAACCCGATCGAGCTGACCCAGTCGAAGGCGAAGGGGCGGACGTGGGTGCTGTCGGCGCAGGTGCAGTCGTACGGAATCGCGCTGACCGTGACGTTCCTCGCCCTGCTCCTCGCTGCGGGCGCGGCGGCCGCGGAGCACGACGAGGGGACGATCGGTCGGCTGAGGCGAGGGCTCGTGTCGTTCGGGCAGCTCGTCTGGTCGAAGGTGGCCCTCGCCACCGTCGTAGGGCTCGCGCTTGGAGCGGCGATCGCCCTCGTGTTCGGCGTCGTCGTCGAAGCGGGCGGCGTGAGCGGCGGCGAGCCGTGGCCGCGACTGCCGCTGCTGCTCGTGGGCGTTGCACTCGCGGCCGCCGTCGTCGGCGTCGCGGGCACGCTGCTCGGCGCGCTCGCGCGCGAGGCGCGCACGGCGTCGCTGCTGGCAGTGCTCGTCGTCCTGCCGGTCGTCTTCCTCGGGCTCGTCCCGCGGGGGGCGCTACCGCTCGCGTACTGGGTGAGCGAGTTCCTGCCGTTCGCCCACGCCGTGAAGTGGTTCGGCGCGGCGCTCTTCGACACGAGCCCGTGGCGTGCGCTTGCGATCCAGACCGCCTGGCTCGCCGGCATCGGCGGCGTGCTCGGCGCTCTCGCCCGCCGGGCGGTCCGGCGGCTCGCCGCCTGACATCTCGTCCTGTCCGGGCATGACCTGGTGTCAGACACCGTTGCAAAAGTCGTAACCCTTTCGTGACTCAAGAACTCCTGCTCCTCAGCCCTTTACCGCTCACAGCTCAGACGGTCGGACG
Source organism: Gaiellaceae bacterium (assembly GCA_041499745.1). Classification (GTDB taxonomy): domain Bacteria; phylum Actinomycetota; class Thermoleophilia; order Gaiellales; family Gaiellaceae; genus Palsa-739. Next base: position 16,602 of record JBGQKY010000010.1, on the reverse strand, counting down.
CGTCCACGACGCCAGCTCTCCAGACACCAAAAGGGGCTCAGCCCCGGGGAGCGACGTACTCTTTCCCTAGATGTCCAGCTACCCCGACGTCCGTCTCCGGAGGTTTCGCCGCACCGGCCCGCTCCGGGCGCTCGTCCGCGAGACGCGGCTCTCCCTCGACCAGTTCGTGATGCCGCTTTTCGTCGCGCCGGACTCCCTCCGGAACGAGGAGCTGCCGGGCATGTCGCGCTGGAACGTCGACGACGTCGTCCGCGAGGTCGAGGAGCTCGTCCGGCTCGGCGTCCAGGCGGTGATCCTCTTCGGCATCCCCGAGGAGAAGGATGAGCAGGCGACCGGCGCCTGGGAGGACGACGGCATCGTGCAACGAGCGCTCCGCGCGCTCCGGCCGCGCTTCCCCGAGCTCGTGCTCGCAACCGACGTCTGCCTGTGCGAGTACACCTCGCACGGCCACTGCGGCGTGATCGTCGACGGCGAGGTGCACAACGACCAGAGCGTCGAGCTGCTCGCCCGCACCGCGGTGTCGCACGCCGAGGCTGGCGCGGACGTCGTCGCCCCGAGCGACATGATGGACGGCCGCATCGCCGGCGTCCGCGAGGCCCTCGACGACCGCGGCTTCGAGTCGACACCGATCCTCGCCTACTCCGCGAAGTACGCCTCCGCCTTCTACGGGCCGTTCCGCGAGGCCGCCGACTCGGCGCCGTCCTTCGGCGACCGGCGCGGCTACCAGATGGATCCGGCGAACGTGCGCGAGGCGCTGCGCGAGTGCGAGCTCGACATCGACGAGGGCGCCGACGCGGTGATGATCAAGCCGGCGCTCCCATACCTCGACGTGATCCGCGCGGTGCGCGAGGCATTCGACGTCCCGATCGCGGCCTACAACGTCTCCGGCGAGTACGCGATGGTGAAGGCCGCGGCGCGCAGCGGCTGGCTCGACGAGAGGCAGGCAGCGCTCGAGTCGCTGACCGCGATCAAGCGCGCCGGCGCCGATCTGATCCTCAGCTACTGGACGAAAGACCTCGCCCAGTGGCTTTGACCACCCGTAGCGACCTGTACCGCCGCGCACTCGAGCTGATTCCCGGCGGCGTCAACTCGCCGGTGCGGGCGATGAAGGGCGTCGGGCTCGACGAGCCGTTCTTCGTCGCGCGCGGCGAGGGTTCGTCCCTCTGGGACGTCGACGGCAACCGGTACCTCGACTGGGTGCTCTCATGGGGGCCGCTGATCTTCGGTCACGCGGATCCCGAGACCGTGGAGGCCGTGCGCGACGCGGCCCTGCGGGGGACGAGCTTCGGCGCGCCCACCGAGGCGGAGGTCGAGCTTGCAGCCGAGATCGCCGACGCGGTTCCGTCGGTCGAGAAGGTGCGACTCGTCTCCTCGGGCACCGAGGCCGCCATGAGCGCGCTGCGGCTCGCACGCGGCTTCACGAAGCGCGACCGCGTGATCAAGTTCGCCGGCTGCTACCACGGACACGTCGACGCGCTGCTCGCGAGCGCAGGCTCCGGCCTTGCGACGCTCGGCATCCCGTCGACGCCGGGCGTGCCGACGGCGGCGGCCGCGGACACGATCGTCTGCCCGTACAACGAGATCGACCCGGTCGCCGAGGCCGTCCTGCGCTACGGCGAGGGGCTCGCCGCGATCATCGTTGAGCCGGTCGCCGGGAACATGGGCGTCGTGCCGCCCACCGACGGGTTTCTCGAGGCGCTGCGCCAGTTGTGCGACGCGTCCGGCGCGCTGCTCGTGTTCGACGAGGTGATCAGCGGCTTCCGCGTCGCGCGCGGCGGCGCGCAGGAGCGGTTCGGCGTCTTCCCGGACCTGACGATCCTCGGCAAGATCGTCGGCGGCGGCCTGCCGCTCGCGGCGTTCGGCGGCCGGGGCGAGGTGATGGACCTCCTCGCGCCGAGCGGGCCCGTCTACCAGGCGGGGACGCTCTCCGGCAACCCGCTCGCGACCGCGGCCGGCTTATCGGTGCTCCGCCGCCTGCGCGACGACTCGGTGTACGAGCAGCTCGAGCGCAGGGGTGCGAGGCTCGAGGCGGGGCTCGGCGAGTTCGGCCGCGTGCGGCGGGTTGGCGCGATGCTGACGCTCTTCATGACCGCCCGCGGCGTTCGCAACTTCGAGGACGCCCAGGCGTGCGACACCGAGCGCTACGGCGCGCTCTTCCGTCACCTGCTCGAGCGCGGCATCTACGTCGCGCCGTCCCAGTTCGAGGCGATGTTCGTCTCGCTCGCGCACTCCGACGACGACATCGACCGCACCGTGGAGGCCGTCGGTGAGTTCTTCGGCGGCGCCTGACGTCTGGGCTGCGATCGCGGCCGAGGCCGCGGCGGAATCGTCGCTCTGGGCCGACGCGCTGAAGCCGGACGGAGAGCGGGAGCTCGAGCCGGTCTTCTCGCTGCTCGGCGAAGAGCGGTTCGCGCTCGGGCTCGAGACGATCTACGAGGGGTATCTCGTCCACTACGGGACGCCGCGCCTGTTCGCCGCGGCCGACGGCGACACCGCGCTGCTTCTCGGCGACTATCTCTACGCGCACGGGCTCGTCCGAATCGCCTCCTTCGGCGAGGTCGACGCTGTCGCCGACCTCTCCGAGCTGATCTCGCTCTGCTCGCAGCTGCGGGCAGAAGGCGCCGGCGGCGATGGCCCGCTCTGGGCTGCCACGGCCGCCCTCCTCGGGCACGGGCTCGACGTGCCGCGCGGTGCGCTGCGGCTGCGCGGTGACGCCGGGCCGCTCGAGGCGGCGGCGCGGACCGCCGTGGGCGACGCCAGCGTGGACCGCGCACTTGCTTCCCACGCCGGCCGCGTGCGATAGGTTTCCGCCGTGCTCCACGTCCTCGCCGCAACCGCAGCCGAAGAGGGCAAGAAGGTGATCTACGTGATGCTGGTCACCGGTCTCGTCTTCATCGCGGTGATCGCGCTCGGCGAGCTGACGCACTGGCTCCGCTCGCGCAGGTAGTGCCCCTTCAGGCAATGTCCTCCAGGCCTCTGGAACGCGATCACACTGCGCGCTGGGGCGTCCTCAGTCGCGCCGATAGTCGAACTATCGGCGCTCCCTGCGTCCTTCCAGCGCTTGGTGCTCGCACCCCAGAGGCGTGGCAACATCACCTGAAGGGGCACTAGTGAAAGACCTCCGGGACTGGATCGCCCTCCTCGAGCGAGAGGGCGAACTCGTGCGCGTCGGAGCCGAGGTCGACCCGGATCTCGAGGTCACGGAGATCGTCGACCGCACCGTGAAGGCGGGCGGGCCTGCGCTGCTCTTCGAGAACCCGAAGGGCGCACGTCACCCGCTGCTGATCAACCAGTTCGGCACCGAGCGGCGGATGTGCCTCGCGTTCGGCGTCGAGCGGCTCGACGACGTAGCACGGAAGGTCAGCGACGTGCTCGAGATGCAGCCGCCCTCCGGGCTCATGGACAAGGTGCGCGGCCTCCAGAAGCTGAAGTCGATCGCCGACGCCAGGCCGACGACCGTCAGGCGCGGCGCGGTCCAGGAGGTCGTCCTCCAAGGCGACGACGTCGATCTGTCGCTCCTCCCGATCCAGCGCTGCTGGCCGGGCGATCCCGCGCCGTTCATCACTCTTCCCGCAGTGATCACGCGCGACCCGCGAAACGGGGGGCGCAACGTCGGGATGTACCGAATGCAGGTGATCGACCGGTCGACGACGTTCATGCACTGGCAGATCCACAAGGACGGCCGCGCCGACTGGCTCGCGACCGACGGCCGCATCCCCGTCGCGGTCGCGCTCGGGCTGGACCCGATCACCGCGTACTCCGCGAGCGCGCCGCTGCCGAAGCACATCGACGAGTTCATGATGGCCGGGTTCCTGCGCGGCGCACCGGTCGAGCTCGTGAAGGGCGTGACCGTCGACCTCGAAGTGCCGGCGAACGCCGAGATCGTGCTCGAGGGCTACATCGAGAAGGACGAGCTCGGCCTCGAGGGACCCTTCGGCGACCACACCGGGTACTACACCGCCGCGGAGCCGTTCCCGATCTTCCACGTCACCGCGCTGACGATGCGCCGCAACGCGATCTATCCGTCGATCGTCGTCGGCAAACCCCCACAGGAGGATGCGTGGCTCGGCAAGGCCACCGAGCGGATCTTCTTGCCGGCGATCCGGGCGACGGTGCCGGAGATCGTCGATTACGACCTGCCGGTCTCGGGAGCGTTCCACAACTGCTGCATCGTCTCGATCGAGAAGGCCTTCCCCGGGCACGCGCGCAAGGTGATGAGCGCGATCTGGGGTCTCGGGATGCTGAGCCTCACGAAGTGCGTCGTCGTCGTCGACTCGCACGTCGACGTCCATGACTACCAACAGGTGCTGTTCTATGCCGGTGCGAACGTCGACCCCGCGCGTGACGTCATGATCGGCGAGGGGCCGCTCGACCACCTGGACCACGCGCCGGAGCGCCAGTTCGTCGGCGGCAAGCTCGGCATCGACGCGACCGCGAAATGGCCGGAGGAGGGCGCCCGGCCGTGGCCCGCGGAGATCGAGATGAGCCCGGAGATCCGCGAGCTCGTCGACCGGCGCTGGGACGAGTACGGTCTCGGGTCGGTTCACGGTGCAGGGAACGGCGCGGTCGGTAAGACTGGGCGCTCGTTGCGCCAACTGCTACGACGTTGACGCCCGGGGAGGGCGCGGATTGAATCCCGACCAGATGAGCGAGCAGGAAAACCTGCACGACGAGCCCCACCTGCCGCCGCCGACCCTCTGGCCGATCGGCTTTGCCGTCGGTGTCGCCGTCCTCCTCGTCGGATTGGTCATCAACCCGCTCTGGATCTCGACGATCGGCGGCGCGATCGCCCTCGTCTTCGGGCTCCTGTGGGTGCGCGGCGCGACGGCCGAGCTGCGCGGCCAGAGGGTCCACGTCGAGCCTGAGCGAGCGGAGCTGCGCGGCGCCGATGCGGGCGCCGGCGGCGCCGCGACGGCGCATTCCGACCCGGGCGAGCGCTTCCCGCGCAACAAGTTCCTCGAGGGCGCGACCCTCGGGCTCGGCGGGGTGATCGGCGGCATCGTCACGCTGCCCACCCTCGGCTTCGCCGTCCTCCCGGGGTTTCTTCACCAGAAACGCCATGACGTCGACCTCGGCCCGGTCGCCGACTTCACCGAGGGCCAGTGGTACATCGCGACCTTCATGCTCGACCCGAGCGAAGGCGTTGTCTCGCGCCGGACGGCGTTCGTGCGCAACAACGGCAGCGTCAAGGCCGAAGGCAAGCAGGTTCCGAGCTTCACCATCATCTCGAACCGGTGCGCGCACCTCGGGTGTCCCGTGCAGGCGAACGGCCCGACCGGCGCGATCCTCGGCATGAAGGACGTGATCGAGAAGACGAAGAACGGCACGGTCAAGCTCAGCCCGACCGTTCCTGCCGGGTTCGGCTGCCCGTGCCACGGCGGCCAGTACGACACGGAGGGCAACCGCACCGCGGGCCCGCCGGTGCGGGGCCTCGACCGCTACGACTTCGCGATCAAGGACGGCCACGTCGTCCTCCTGAGCGAGTACTCGGTCTCCCACGTCGAGGGCATCGGGGCGCAGGCGAAGATCCACAAGTACAAGCTCGTCGGGCCGGGCGAGCACGTGGACGGCGTCGAGCAGGTGTTCTATCCCCTGAATCCGCCGCACCACTGATGGCAGTCCGCAGACCCCCTTCGCGCGCCGAAATCCGCAAGCAGCGGATGCAGCAAGCGATCGACTTCCCGCTCGACTGGCTCGAGGAGCGGTCGGGCCTCGTCGGCGCCGTCAAGTACTTCCTCTTCCGCAGGATCCCCGCCGACTCGAACTGGATGCAGACGCTCGGGTCGGCGACGCTGACGGCGTTCCTTGTGCAGGCGGTGACCGGCGTGATCCTCGCGATGTACTACCAGCCCACGCCGAACGGCGCGTACAAGTCGATCCAGTTCATCACCGACGACTTGACTCTCGGCTGGCTCGTGCGGGGGACGCACCGCTGGGGCGCGAGCGTCTTCATCATCCTCATGTTCCTGCACATGGGCCGCGTGTTCCTGTTCGGCGCGTACAAGTACCCGCGCGAGCTGAACTGGATCATCGGCGTCATGCTGCTCGTGATGGGCATGGCGGAAGGCTTCACGGGCTACCTGCTGCCGTGGGACCAGACGGCGTACTGGGCCACCGTCGTCGGCATCAACCTCAACGGCACCGCCCCGATCGCGGGTCCCTGGCTGGCGCAGTTCCTGCGCAGCGGCCAGGAGATCGGCCCCGACACGCTCTCGCGCTTCTACTCGCTGCACATGCTGGTGGTCCCGGGCGCGATCGCGGGGCTGATCGGGCTGCACCTGTACCTCGTGATCCGGCTCGGCGTCACCTCGCCGCCGTGGTCGAAGGAGGCCGCGGGCATGGACAGAGTCGACGAGCCGAAGGACCTGCGCCCGGGCCTGACCCGTCCGGCTGCGCGCGGCGGCGGAGGCTCCCAGTAGATGGCCGCCGTGAAACCGAAGCCGGTCGACGAGAAGCGCGCGCAATTCGCGCGCTACAAGGAAGACGTCAAGAAGCGCGGGAAGCCGTTCTACCCCTACGCGATGTTCCACGACACGGTGATGAGCCTCGTCGTCGTGTCGGTGATCACGGGGCTCGCCGTGATCTGGAAGTGGACGTCGTACGGGCCGCATCACGACGGCCTGCACCAGGGTCTGCTCGGGCCGGAGTACACAGCGCCCGCCGACCCGGGGACGACGAGCTTCGTCCCGCGGCCGGACTGGTACTTCTACTTCCTCTTCTATCTGCTGCGCATCTTCAAGTGGCCGGACACGGTCTTCCTCGGCACAGTCGGCGTACCGACGATCGCGCTGATCCTCCTGATCTCGCTGCCCTTCTACGACGTGCGCCGCGAGCGGCGGCTGTCGCGCCGCCCGGTGGCGGTCGTCGGCGCCGTGCTGACCATCCTCTCGATGGCGGTGCTGACGTGGAAGGGCGCGACGGCGTCCGAGGCGCTCCCCTCGGAAGTGGCCGCGAACGTGCCGACCTGGATCAAGCAGGAGAAGCTGCCGGCGAGCGCCCAGCCAGGGGCGAAGCTCTTCGCCGTCGCGGGCTGCACCGCGTGCCACACGTATCTCGGCACGGGCTCCTCGAACCTCGGCGCGCCCGACCTCACGGCGATCGGCGCGCGGAACCTCGGAATCGACTTCCAGATCCGACATCTGAAAGATCCTCCGAGCGTCGTTCCGGGCTCGCCGATGCCGAAGTTCGCCTCGCTGGGCGACAAACGCCTGCGCGAACTGGCCACCTTCCTCGAAGCTTCGAAGGGCAAGCAGTAGCAAACCGGCAGAATCCCGGGGAATGCACGTCTTCCTCGGGATAACGGGCGCCTCCGGCGCGCCCTATGCGGCCCGCCTCCTCGAGACGCTCGCGGCCGCCGACTGCGAAATCGGCGTCTCCGCGTCGAGCGCCGGGATCGAGGTGCTCGCGACTGAGCTCTACGGGAACGCCCGGCTCTCACGTGACGAGACGATCGCCCGCCTGCTCGAGCACGCGCCGCACGCGACCGTCTACGACCCGAACGACTGGAAGGCCCCGTACGCGTCCGGCTCGGCGAAGGTCGACGCGTACGTGATCTGTCCGTGCTCGATGGGCACGCTCGGCATGCTCGCCTCCGGTGCCATGCAGAACCTGATCCACCGCGCGGCGTCGGTTGCGCTGAAGGAGGAGCGCCGCCTCGTGCTCATGCCGCGCGAGACGCCGCTTTCGACCATCCATCTGCGCAACATGCTCACGCTGCGCGAGGCCGGCGCGACCATCCTGTTCCTCGCGCCCGGCTTCTACCACGGGGCGGCGACGGTCGACGACCTCGTCGACTTCATGGTCGGTCGCGCGCTCGACCAGCTCGGGCTCGAGAACACGCTGACGAAGCGGTGGGGCCAGTGACGGTACGGACGGGGGTGTTGCCCGCCGAGGGCGTGGAGCGGATGTTCGACCGGATCGCCCCGGTCTACGACGCGATGAACCGGTTGATGACGGCCGGGCTCGACCGGCGGTGGCGGCGGATCACGATCGACGAGACGGTGCGCGGGGGCGACCGCGTCCTCGACGCGTGCTGTGGCACCGGCGATCTGGCGATCGGTGCGCGCGCCCGCGGCGCTGAGGCCGTCGGGCTCGACTTCTCCGAGCGGATGCTCGAGCGCGCACGGCGCAAGGAGCCGGCGATCGAGTGGGTGCGCGGCGACGTGCTCTCGCTGCCGTTCGACAACGCGTCCTTCGACGCGGCCACGGTGGGGTTCGGCGTGCGCAACGTCGAAGATCTCGAGGCAGGGCTGAGGGAGCTGCGGCGCGTGCTCCGGCCCGGCGGCAGGCTCGGCATCCTCGAGCTCACGACGCCCCGCGGTCCGCTCGCGCCGTTCTACCGCGTCTGGTTCGACCGGGTCGTCCCGCTGCTCGGAAGCGTCGTCCCGGGCGGCGAGGCGTACACGTATCTCCCGGCGAGCGTTCGCCGCTTCCCCGGCTCCGAGGCGCTCGCGGAACTGCTCGGGCAAACCGGCTTCGGCGACGTTCGGTACCGCCTCTTTGCAGGGAGTATCGTGGCCCTTCACGTAGGGGAGGCGACGTGAGTACGACCGAGGCGCTGTCTGCGATCCGCGAGGCCGAGGGTCTCGAGGAGTACCTCGACTCGCTCGAGGAGCGCCTCGCGCGCTCGGTGGCGAGCCATCCGGGCCTCGTCGCGGCGGTCGGGAACGAGGCGCTCGCCGCCGGCGGCAAGCGGCTGCGGCCGCTCCTCGTCTTCCTTTCCACGCCGCCCGGGCGTGAGCCGTCGCTCGCCGCCGGCGTCGCGGTCGAGCTCGTTCACATGGCCACGCTCGTCCACGACGACCTGATCGACCGTGCGCACTTCCGCCGCGGCAAGGCGGCCGCCTGGTCGGTCTACGGCGCCGACGCGGCCCGTGCGACCGGGGACTATCTCTTCGCCCGCGCGTTCGCGGAGCTCTCGGCGGCGGGTGATCCGCAGGCGGTCCAGGTCCTCGCGGACGCGACCCTGTCGCTCGCGCGCGGCGAGGCGCTACAGCGCACGCAAACCCATGACCCGTCGACGACTGTCGACGCCTACCTCGAGCGCTGTGCGCTGAAGACGGGCGCGCTCTTCGAGGCGGGCTGCCGCCTCGGCGGCGGCTCGGGCGAGTACGGCGCCGCGCTCGGCGTTGCCTTCCAGATCGCCGACGACGTCCTGGACTGCGCGGGCACGACGATCGAGACCGGAAAGATCTCCGGCACCGACCTTCGCGACGGGACGCCGACGCTGCCGCTCCTGCTCGCGGCCCGTGAAGACGAGGTCGTCCGCGCAGCGCTCGCCGGCGGGCCCCTCGACGGTGCGCTCGTGCGCGTTGCTGCAACCGGCGCTCTCGACCGCTCGCGCGAGGTTGCGCTGGACTACGCTAGGAGAGCCCGGGCGTGCCTCAACGGCGAGTTGCACCGAGACGAGCTCGAGTCGCTGACGCACGCTGTGGTCGACAGGGAGAGGTAGGCGTGGCGGTCCTCGACACCCTCGATGTGCTCGCACCGATCCGCGACAAGCTGGAGGCCGGCGCGCGGCTCGACTTCGAGGACGGGCTCGCGCTCATGGAGACGGACGACCTGCTCGCCCTCGGCGAGCTCGCCGATCTCGCGCGCCGCGCGCGCTGCGGCGGCGGCGACGAGGTCTTCTTCGTCCAGAACCTCTACCTGAACCAGACGAACGTCTGTCGCGTGAAGTGCAAGTTCTGCGCGTTCGCGAAGACGCAGAAACAGGAAGACGCTTACACGATCGGCGCCGACGAGCTCGTCGAGGACGCCGTCGCGCAGCACGCGCTCCAGAACTTCACCGAGATCCACTGCGTCAATGGCGAGAACCCGCACGTCGACCTCGAGTTCTACGCCGATGTGCTGCGCAAGCTGAAAGCGGCGCTGCCGGACGTGCATCTCAAGTTCTACACGGCATCCGAGATCCACCACATGTCGAAGCTCGAGGGTTGTACCCACGGCGAGGTGCTGCACGTGCTGAAGGAAGCGGGCCTCGGCTCGCTACCCGGCGGCGGCGCCGAGATCTTCGCTGCGCGCGTGCGGCAGCTGATCGCGCCCGGGAAGGAGCCCGCCGAGGAGTGGTTCGACGTGCACGACACCGCGCATCGCATGGGCATCCCGACCCACTGCACGCTTCTCTACGGTCACGTCGAGACCTACGAGGAGCGCGTCGACCACATGCTCCGTCTGCGCGCGCAGCAGGATGCGACCGGCGGCTTCCTGGCCTTCATCCCGCTCGCGTTCCATCCGGAGAACACGGTGTTCGAGAGGCGCGGGTTCAAGTTCACGACGGGCGCCGACGACCTGAAGATGATCGCGGTGTCGAGACTGCTGCTCGACAACATCCCGAACATCAAGGCCTACTGGATCATGATGGGGATGCCGATGGCGCAGCTCGCGCTGCACTTCGGGGCAAACGACGTGCAGGGGACCGTCGTGCGCGAGCAGATCTTCCAGGCGGCGGGGGCGACGAGCGGCACGGAGCAGAAGGTGCCGGAGCTCGTGCGCTTCATCAAGGACGCCGGGCGGATTCCCGTACAGCGCGACACGCTCTACAGCGAGCTGCGCCGATGGTGACGCCGTGAAGATCGGCCGCATCTCCTACGTGAACATGGCTCCGGTCTTCTACCGGGTCGACGCCGAGGTGGAGGAAGTGCAGGGCGTTCCGACCGAGCTGAACCGGATGCTGATCGAGGGCGAGCTCGACACGGCTCCGATCTCGTCGATCGAGTACGCGCGAAATGCCGACAAGCTCCGCTTGCTGCCGCGTCTCTGCGTCGCCTCCGAGGGCGCGGTCGACTCGATCCAGCTCGTCTCGCGGAAGCCGCTCGAGCAGGTCAGGGTCGTCGGCGTGACCCCGGAGTCTGCGACGTCGGTCGCGTTGACGAAGGTGCTGCTCCCGGAGGCCGAGCAGGTACCGCTCGGTGAGCCGGCGGACGCAAAGCTCCTGATCGGCGACGCCGCGCTGAAGTCGGCCTTCGAGGATCCGACGCCGCACTACGACCTGGGACGGCTGTGGCTCGAGCGGACCGGGCTGCCGATGGTCTTCGCGGTGTGGGCCTGCCCGGAGCCGCTCGCGGACGGGCTCGCGGAACTCGAGGACGCGCTCGTCGCCTCGGTGCGGATGGCCCGCGCCGAGCCGGAGCAGCTTGCGTTCGAGGCCGCGGAGCGCTACGGCTATCCCCCCGGATTCCTCGCGCGCTACTTCGAGAAGCTCCGTTACCGCTTCGGCCCGCGCGAGCGCGCCGGCCTGTACACGTTTCTCGAGCTGGCACGGGATGCGGGTCTGCTCGAGACGGTGCCCGAGCTTCGGTTCGTGCAGACCAAGGGGGCGGCGGTCGCGTGAGCGTGACGGAGAGGAAGCCGGCGGTCGCGGAGATCCTGGAGCGGGCGCTCGAGGGCGAGCGAACGACGGACGAGGATGCCGTCGCGTTGCTGCGCTCGCGCGATCTCGTTGCCGTCGGCCGCGTCGCGAACGCGATCCGGAACCGAAAGCACGACCCGGACCGCGTCACGTTCATCATCGACCGCAATCTCAACTACACGAACATCTGCGTCACGGACTGCGACTTCTGCGCCTTCTACCGCAGTCCGGGCGACTCCCGCGAGGGCTATCTGCTGCCGAAGCCGGTCATCTTCAAGAAGATCGAGGAGACGCTCGCGATCGGCGGTACGGGTCTGCTGATGCAGGGAGGCCATCATCCCGATCTCGGCGTCGACTACTACGAGGATCTCTTCCGGTCGATCAAGGCGAAGTACAAGGTCCACTTGCATGCGCTTTCGCCGCCGGAGATTCAGCACATCTCGCGCCGTTCGAAGCTGACGATCCCGGAGGTGCTGACGCGCCTGCGCGACGCCGGGCTCGACTCGATTCCGGGCGGCGGCGGCGAGATCCTCGTCGACCGCGTGCGGCGCATCATCGCGCCGAAGAAGACGAAGTCGTCCGAGTGGTTGAACGTGATGCGGCACGCGCACCGGCTCGGCATCTCGACGACGGCGACGATGATGTACGGCCACGTCGAGACAATCGAGGAGCGTGTCGAGCACATGCGCCGCGTGCGCGAGCTGCAGGACGAGACCGGCGGCTTCCGCGCGTTCTTCTCGTGGACGTTCCAGGATGACGGCAACCGGCTCGGCGCCGTCGTGCCGGCCGAGACGCGCCCGACGTCGTTCGACTACCTCCTGACGCAGGCGGTCTCGCGCATCTACCTCGACAACATGCCGCATATCGGCTCGTCGTGGGTGACGCAGGGAAAGAAGATCGGCCAGGTGGCGCTCCAGTTCGGCGCCGACGATCTCGGCTCGGTGATGATCGAGGAGAACGTCGTCAGCGCCGCAGGCACGACGTACCGCGCGAGCACGGACGAGTTCGTGCACCTGATCAAGAGCCTGGGCAAGACCCCGGTGCAGCGCGACACGCTGTACCGCGAGGTCAGGGTCTGGAACTAGCCCGATACGAGAGGGTCACCCGGCATGGCCGACAGCAATGGGCTTGGGCTCTTCCTGACGGCGCTGCCGGCGCCGCTCGCGATCGACTTCGCGGTACGCGCGGAAGTCTCGGGCTTCCGCAGCGCCTGGTTTCCTGAGATCACGTTCGCAGATTCCTTCGGCCCGGCCACGGCCGCGGCGATGAGAACAGAGCGGATCGGGATCGGAACGGGTGTCGTCGGGATCTGGTCGCGCTCGCCGGTGACGATGGCGCTGCAGGCGGCGACGCTGCACCAGCTCTCGGGCGGGCGCCTACTGCTCGGGCTCGGAGTGCAGGCTCGCGGATACGTCGAGGGGTGGCACGGTCAGCGCTACCGGCGGCCGATCGCTGCGATGCGCGACTTCGTCACCATCCTCCGCAAAGCCTTCACGGGCGAGCTCGTGACACACGAGGGCGAGGTCTTCTCGGTGCGCAACTTCCACCTCGACATGGAGCTCCCCCCGGTGCCACCGAGGATCACGATCGCAGCCAACGGCGTGCGAATGATCGAGTTGGCAGGCGAGATCGCGGACGGCATCGTCGGCTGGTACCAGTCGCTCGAATACGTCCGTGACGTGACGATGCCGGCGCTCCGCCGCGGCGCCGAGCGCGCAGGCCGCTAGCTCGACGGCTTCGACGCCACCGTGGGCTTCCCGGCCGTGATCACCCGCGACGACAGCGGCCTCGAGCTTGCGAAGGGCCAGGTGATGATGTACGCCACCGCGCTCGGCTCGGCGCCCGCCTACCTGGAGAGCGCGCGCGCGGCCGGCTTCGGTGAGGCCGCCGAGGCGATCGGAGAGCGTGTGCGCGCCGGTGACCTCCGCGGCGCCGTCAACCTCGTGCCCGACGAGATGGTGGACGCGATGGTGCTGGCCGGCAGCGCCGAGCGCGTGCGCGCCCGCATCGAACGCTACCGCGAGGCAGGGCTTGACGGCGTGCACGTCCTACCGTCGCCGCCCGGCGGCTACTACCCGCTCTACGAAGATCACTTCCCCGTCGAGTCGCTGTCGCAGCTTCCGGAGTTCGACTTCCCCGGACTCGTCCGCAGCTTCGAGAACGCGATCGAGTTCCTCGGAACCTGAACCCGTCAGCCGACGGTCGCCTCCCGTGCGAAGTGGGGCATGACGGCGCTCGCGAAGAGCTCCTGGTTCTTGATCGCCAGCCAGTGCGGTACGCCGCCGGCGTTGACGGTGATGCCGATCTCCTGGATGCCGTCGCAGAGCTTCTGGGTCGCTTCGATGCGCTCGATGATGTCTTGCGGGGTGCCGACCCAGACGTAGTCGTCCTCGATCAGCTTCTCGTAGGGGATCTGGGCGAGGCCTTCCATGATCCCGGCCGCGTAGAAGCCGTACCCGGCCTTGTTCAGGTCGTCGGCCGGGGCCAGGGGCCACTCGGTGAGGGGCGAGGCGTTGCCCTGAATGAAGCCGGTGATCCAGTCGCGGCCCTCGCGGATCGCGGTCGCGCGGTCCTCGTCGAGCTGGCAGGCGTGGATCCAGACGATGTCGGGCTCGGTTCCGGCCTTCGCGCACGACTCGCGGTAGAGGTCCATCTGCTTCTCGAGCGCGGCGTAGGGGAGCAGCGGCGGCACGGCGACGCCCCAGCCGCGCTCCGCGGCAAGCGTGTACGTGCGGTCGGAGGTGCCGCCGAGGTAGACGCGGTACTTGCGCTCGACGAACGGGACGACATGCGAGTCGCCGACGTTGAAGTACGTGCCCTTGTGCGAGAAGCGCTCGTTCTCGAGCGCCGTGAGCAGCAGGTCGACGGCCTCCTCGTACCGCGGCCGTGCGTGCTCGTCGAGCGGCTGGCCTGCCGGCAGCGGGATCCAGCCGTGCCCACGGCCGACGCCCCACTCGTAGCGGCCGCCGGTGAGGATGTCGGTCGCGTGGATGACGCTCGCGAGCACCATCGGGTTGTGGAAAGGCAATGCGTGCAGCATCGTCCTGAACCGGATGTTGTCGGTCTTCTGGGCAGCCGCGGCGAAGAGCGCCGTCGGGTTCGAGGAGATCGAGAACTTCGGATAGAAGTAGTGCTCGATCACCGAGTACACGTCGTAGCCGAGCCGGTCCGCGTTCACGACCTGCTCCAGCACCTCGGCATACAGCTGCTGCGGCGACTTGCCCGGATGGAGCTGGATCTCCGAATACAGGCTGAAGCGCATGGACGACCTCCTTCGGGGGCGTGTGACCGTCACGTCCGGAAAGACTCAACGGCGGCCGGGATCGTGATGATCGGCAGGTGTGCGATGGCTGTCAATTGCCCTACATCTCGGCGCCCTGCCAACGCAGGTCGCGGCCGCTCACCTCGATCGCCGGGATCGCCACCGCCTCCGGCTCGTCCTGCTCCTGCATCGGGCTCCACACGCCCCACGAGCGCCGGTAGTACATGAGCGGCGGGTCGAGCTCGTGCCGGACCCCGCCCCCGTCGACGCGCGCCACGAGGATGACGTGGTCACCCACCTCCAGATCGTGCACCATCGAGCATTCTGCCCAGGCCAGCACGTCGTCGTGCAGCAGGGGCAGCCCGTCGTCGGTGGGCCGCCAGGCGACGCGGTCGAACTTGTCCTCCGCCTTCGACGCGAAGAGCAGGCAGATCTCGCTGCGGCCTTCGCCGATGAAATTGATCACGAAGCGCCGCGCCGCTCTCAACGCCGCGAGCGTGCGCGAGCCGAGGTCGACGCAGACGAGGACGGTCGGCGGATGCGCGGAGACGCTTGCCACCGCCGTCGTCGTCAGACCGCGCGGCGCACCATCCGGCCCAACGGTCGTCACGATCGCGACACCCGAGGGGAACGACGCCATGATCTCGAAAAACGACTGCCGCTCGATTGGCACGCGCGGAACCCTAGCGATCGTCGTCGCCGCCGACCGCATCGGCCCGCTGCCCCGCCGGTTCAGCCGACGAGCGGCAGCGACTTGACGATCGAGCCCGCCTCGCGGCGCGCGGCGATCGTCTCGGCGATCGCGACGATCGTCTGCGCGGTCTCCGAGTCGGGATGCGACGCGACGATCGGCTCGCCGAGATCGCCCTGCTCGCACAGAAGCGGGTCGAGCGGCACCTGGCCGAGCAGCGGCACGTCGAGCTCGGCTGCAAGCGATGCGCCGCCGCCGAAGCCGAACACATCGCCGGTCATGTTCTCGATCACGCCGAGCAGCCGCATGTTCGTCTTGCGGGCCATGCTCGCCGCGCGAGACGCGACGTCCTGGGCGAGCTTCTGCGGCGTCGTCACGACGACGACCTCCGCACGCGGCAGCAACTGGCCGAGCGAGATCGAGACGTCACCGGTGCCCGGCGGCATGTCGATGACGAGCATGTCGAGGTCGCCCCAGTACACGTCGGTGAGGAACTGCTCGAGCGCCTTGTGCAGCATCGGCCCGCGCCACATCACCGGCTCGTTGTCGTCGAGGAAGAACCCGACCGACATCAGCTTCAAGCCGTCCTTCACCGGGGGCACGATCAGCTGGTCGACGGAGATCGGCTTCTGATGGATGCCGAGGATGTGCGGAATCGAGTGGCCGTAGATGTCGGCGTCGAGGATGCCGACGCGCTTTCCGGCCTGCGAGAACGCAACCGCGAGATTCGCCGTCAGCGACGACTTGCCGACACCGCCCTTGCCGCTCGCAACCGCGATCACACGACAGTCGCGCGGCAGCCGCACCATGTTCTCACGCTCCGGTGCGCCACCACGCAGCTTCGTCGTCAGCGCCTGCCGCTCCTCTGGCGTCATCACCCCGAACGAGAGCTCGAAACCCTTGACGCCGGGAACGGTCGCGAGTGCCTTGTCGACCTGCTGCTCGAACGACTCGCGCAACGGGCAGCCGGCGACCGTCAGCACGATCGTCAGCGAGACGATGCCGCCGATGCTCGAGACGTCCCGCACCATGTCGAGCTCGGTGACAGGCCGCTGCAACTCCGGATCGATCACCCCCTCGAGGGCACGGAGAATGGCGTCGCGATCGGGTTCCACGGTGTCGCGTCCCGCCTCAGCCATCTAAAGCTTGCCCAGGCCGGCGAGGATCTTCTCGGGCGTGATGGGCAGGTCGCGCACGCGCACGCCGACCGCGTTCCAGACGGCATTGGCGATCGCCGGCGCCGGAACGATCACGCAGGGCTCGGACAAGCTCTTGGCCCCGAACGGCCCGGTGGGCTCG
>JBGQKY010000009.1:0-31013 GCA_041499745.1 Gaiellaceae bacterium | reverse complement strand
GTCCATGCCGGGCATGCGTACGTCCATGATCACGACGTTCGGCCGGCGGCGCTCGGCGAGCGCGACGGCGGTCTCGCCGTCGGCAGCCTCGCCGATCACGCGGATGTGCGGGGCCCGGGAGAGTGACAGGCGCAGGCCTTCGCGCACGACCTCGTGATCGTCGACGATCAGACAGGTGATCTCATTTGTGCTCAACCCGGTCCGCCGGATCGTATCTAGCCGTATTGACGGCGGAGTAATCTCGGGCGGTGGCGGACTGGGTCACGATTTCCGCGCTTGCGACCGCGGGAGGCACTCTGGCGCTTGCCGGGGCGACCTACGGCGCTGTCCGCTCGGGCAACCGTGCTGCCCGGGCCGCCGAGCTCTCGCTGCTCACCCAGCTCCGGCCGCTCCTCATCCAGTCGTCGCCCGGCGACCCGCCGCTGCGGGCCGGTTTCGGCGACGGCGTCGGAGTCACCGCGCCGGGCGAGGGCGCGGGCGTCGAGGTTGTCGACGAGCGGGTCTACATCGCAGTGTCGCTCCGAAACGTCGGCCCCGGCATCGCCGTGCTGCACGGAGGCCAGGTGTTTCCCCGCCGGCGCAATGCCAGGGTCGAGCACACGCCCCTCGGCGAGTTCCGCCGGCTGCAGCGGGACATCTACATCCCGCCCGGGAAGATCGGGTTCTGGCAGATCGCGTTCCGCGATCCGAGCCCGGAACGCGACGAGATCGCGCGGAGCATCGAGGACGGCTCCTTCGGCGTCGATGTCCTCTACGGCGACTACGAGGGCGGGCAACGCGTGATCTCGCGCTTCGGCGTGCTTCGCGAAAGCGACGACACGTGGAGCCTGACGGCGGTCCGCCATTGGCAGGTCGACCGGAGCGACCCCCGCTAGACAACGAGCCGAAGCTGCTCGGGCTCCTCCGGCGGCTCGAGGCGGATGCGCCGCCGGTCGCGAATCCGGTGCTCGCGCGTGAGCTCGAGCACGTGCATGCGGACCGGCTCGGCGCTCTCCTTCGACAGGTATGCGCGCGTGCCGTAGAGCCGCTCGTACTCGGGCACGAGCTCCGGCCAGTCGCGCTCGAGCGAGGCGAGGAAGTGCTCCTTCGTGCCGGGTCTCGCGCTTCCACGACGGCCGCGCCAACTCGCGCCGCAGGACTTTGGCCACGTTCGTCTTCACGCGGATGCTCGCCCCGTACCGGTGTCCGAGAGCCGGTCTGCCCGCTTCTCGAAGGCGCGCACGTAACAGAACGTGCACCGATGGACGCAGCCCATGTACGGGTTGAGCGACCACGTGAACCCCATTCCCTGCACGCAGTTCAGCGCCGAGCGGCAGGGCTCTTCGCGATACTCGACGGGCATCCCCGTGGCCCATGCTACCGAACATACGTTCGCAACGCCTATCGAGCTCGAGCCTGGGATCCTCCGGCTGACCCTGCCGCTGCCCACCGGCCCCCGCCATGTCCACTGCTGGTTCCTGCGGGGGGACGACGGCTGGACGCTCGTCGACACCGGTCTTGGCCTGATGGAGACCCCGTGGGCCGAGATCCTCGAACGGGTTGACGGCCCGGTCGTGCGGATCTTCATCACGCACATGCACCCGGACCACGTCGGTGGCGCCGAGGCCGCTGCGGCCGCGACCGGCGCGCCGGTCTTCCAGGGCCGGCTCGACTACGCGCAGTGCGAGCGCGTCTGGGGGACGAGCGACTGGCCGGAACGGATCGCGGAGTGGTTTCTTCGCCACGGCGTGCCGCCGGAAGTCTCCGAGGAGCTGATCGAGTCGGGCCACGTGTTCGCCGACTTCGTCCGGTTCGCGTGGAACCCGACCCTCGTCGAGCCGGGCGACGAGATCGACGGCTGGCGCGTGCACGCAACGCCGGGCCACGCGGATGGGCACCTCTCGCTCGAGCGCGACGGCGTGCTGATCGCGGGCGACACGCTGCTTGCACCGATCACGCCGGCGATCGGTCTGTACCCGGGGAGCCGTGTCGACCCGCTCGGCGACTACCTCGAGACCCTGCACACACTCGCCGCGCTCGCGCCGCACGTCTCGTACGGCGGTCACGGCCTGACGATCGCCGACCCGCCGGCACGTTGCGCCGAGATCGCGGCCCACCATGCCGATCGCCTCGACCGCACCGAGGCGGCGCTCGGCTCCGAGCCGCGCACGGGCTACGAGGTGTCTCACGATCTCTTCGGAAGCGCCCTGCCGCCCATCCAGCGACGCTTCGCCGTAGCCGAGACGCTCTCCCACCTCGAGCGGCTCGTCGTCGTCGGGCGCGCCGACCGGCGCGGGGACGACCGGACCGTCGCCTATACTGCGCGCTTCTCCGGTGGACGAGCTCCCATCTAGTACGTACGCCCCCAGTCCCTGGAGACGGGGAGTTGGGGCGTGAAACTCACTCTCGAATTAGTCGGCGTCGGGCTCCTGATCCTGCTCAACGGCTTCTTCGTGGCCGCCGAGTACGCGCTCGTCACCGCCCGCCGGACAAGGATCATCGAGCTCCACCACCAGGGGAACAAGCGCGCCCGCGCGGTGCTCCGGATCACGAGCGACCCGCCGCAGTTCATCGCCGCCATGCAGCTCGGCGTCACGCTCACCTCACTGGGCATCGGAGCGCTCGGCGAGCACGTGCTGTCGCAGGCGTTCGACACCTGGATGGCGACCGCGCTCGCGGTGGCGTCCGCCTACCTCATTCTCACGTTCTTCCACGTCGTGATCGGCGAGCTCGTGCCGAAGGGGCTCGCGCTCGGACACTCCGAAGGGACGGCGCTGTGGGTCTCCGCGCCCGTGCGTGCGTTCTTTACGCTCTTCGCGCCGTTCGTGTGGGTGCTGCGGAGGGCAACGGAGGTCGTCCTCCACGTGCTCGGGCTCGAGTCCCCGGGCGCCGAGCGCGAGCCGCTCTCCGAAGCCGAGCTGCGCATGCTCCTCTCGCGGTCGAGCCAGCAGGGCGAGATCGAGCACGAAGAGCAGCAGATGATCGACAAGGTGTTCATCTTCGGCGACAAGGAGGCCGCCGACGTGATGGTCCCGCGACCGGAGGTCGTCGCGGTCTCCGTTGAGATGCCGCTCGAGCTGGCGCTGAAGGCCGTGCTCGAGTCGCCGTACACGCGTTACCCGGTCTACCGCGAGTCGGTCGACGACGTCGTCGGCGTCCTGCACGTTCGCGATCTCTTCACCGCGGTGTACGACCGAAGCGTCGACGACGTGCAGATCGAGGAAATCGTCCGGCCGCCGTACATCGTCCCCGAGACGAAGGATCTCGCCTCGCTGCTCCAGGAGTTTCGGAAGACGAACAACCACTTCGCGATCGTCGTCGACGAGTACGGCGACATGGCGGGCATCTGCACGCTCGAGGACCTGCTCGAGGAGATCGTCGGCGAGATCGAGGACGAGTTCGACGTTACCGAGGAGCCGATCGAGCAGATCGACGAGGACACCTACCGCATCGACGGCATGTTCCCGATCGACGAGTTCAACACGCTGTTCGGCACCGACCTGCCCGACGAGGACTTCCACACGCTCGGCGGCTTCGTGTTCGGCCAGCTCGGTCGCGCACCCGAGCTGGGCGCCGACGTGTCGTACAACGGCCTGCGCTTCGACGTGCTCGAGGTGGACGGGAATCGGATCGAGAAGCTGGCGGTCGAGTTCGTCGAGCGCCCGCAGCGTCGCACCGGTGACGATCTCCTTGCGCCCGACGACGACCTCGAGTAGCACCTTGGTCTGCGGCGTCAAGGCACCTACTACGTAGGGAAAACCGTTGGAGCGTCGCGGCCCGTATCCTCGAGGAAGAGTCATCGAACGAAAGGGAGCGCATGCTGCGACGCCTTCTGCTTCCGCTGGCGGTCGGGATCTCACTCGCCGTCGCGGCAGCCGGCTACGCCGGCACGAACAAGAGCGCCGGTCTCGTCGGCGAGGTCGGTCCCGGCTTCACGATCGAGGTCAAGCTGAACGGCAAGGACCTGAAGACGATCAAGGCCGGCACCTACAAGATCAAGATCCAGGACAAGTCCACGAGCCACGACTTCCACCTGAAGGGCAAGGGACTGAACAAGGCCACGACCGTCGCGTTCACGGGCACCAAGACGTGGACGATCACGCTCAAGGCCGGCAAGGTCACCTATCAGTGCGACCCGCATGCCGGCATGGGCATGAAGGGCTCGTTCAAGGTCACTTCGTAACCTGAACGCTTCCGGGGGGAGCCCATGGTTCCCCCCGGAGACCCCTCTCCTTACGAGAGATCGAGCGGCGTGATCTCCCCCCCGCGGATCGTCCACGCCGAGAGTGCGTCCTCGCGCAGCGAGTAGATGAGGTAGGGCTTGCCCTCCCAGAGGCCGATGTTCTCGACGTCCGTGCGCGACGGCCGCGGCGCTGCTGAGAGGTGCGAGTGGAAGACTGCGAGCTCGTACCCTTCGTCCTCGAGGAACCAGAGCTCCGGGTCGACGTCGAGCTCGAAGCGGTACGGCGACGCGGCGGTGTTGCGTCCCCGCTCATAGCGCTCGGCGACGCCGCCGCGAAGGACCACGAGGCCGCACGCTTCGTTCGGATCCTCTTCCCGCGAGTGCGCGACGAGCTGCGCGCGCACCTGCGCGGGGACTACCACCAGAGGGTGCGCTCCATCGACGTCTCGACGTCGTCCGTCTCCCAGAAGTCGGCGCTCATGTACTTCCAACCCGCGTCGGCGAGCACGCAGACGACGACGCCCTCCTCGAGACCGGCCGCAAGCTTGAGCGCAACGTGCACGACCGCGCCGGAGGAGACACCGGCGAAGATGCCCTCCCTGTTCAACAGCGCGTGCACTGCGGCGATCGACTCCTCGTTCGAGACGAGCACCTTCCGGTCGAGCTTCGAGACGTCGAGGATCGGTGGCACGTAGCCGTCCTCGAGTGAACGCAGCCCCATGACGGGATCGCCGGGTAGAGGCTCCGCCGCCGCGACGACGACGTCGGGGAAGCTCTCGCGCAGCCGGTCGCCGGCGCCCATGAGCGTGCCGCCGGTGCCGAGGCCGGCCACGAGCACGTCGACGCGATCGAGCGCCTCCGCGATCTCGGCGCCCGTCCCTTCGAAGTGAGCGCGGGGGTTTGCCGGGTTCGCGTACTGGAACGGCATGAAGTAGCGCGGCTCCCGCTCCGCGAGCTCGAGCGCGAGCTTCACCGCCCCGTTCGAGCCCTGGTCGCTCGGCGACGAGACGATCGTCGCGCCGTACAGACTCAGCAGGCGGCGCCGCTCCTCCGTCGCGTTCGCCGGCATCACGCACGTCAACGGATAGCCCTTGAGCTTCGCGATCAGCGCGAGCGAGATACCGGTGTTTCCGCTGGTCGGCTCGAGCAGCTCCCGGCCCGGCTGGAGCTCGCCGGACGCCTCGGCGTCCTCGATCATCGCCTTCGCGACGCGGTCCTTGATCGAGCCGGTCGGGTTCTGACCCTCGAGCTTTGCGTAGATGCGGACCGACGCCTTCGGCGTCAGCCGCTTCAGCTCGACGAGCGGCGTGTTGCCGACAAGGGAGAGAAGGCTGTCTGCGACGACGGTTCTAGACACCGCCGGCCATGGCGGGGAGGAGGATCACCGTCGACCCGGTCGCCACGAGCGTGTCGAGGCCGTCGAGCGTGCGCACGTCCTCGCCCTCGACGTAGACGTTCACGAACGGGGCGATGTCGTCGTCCTCGACGAGCTGCGTGCGCAGCCCGGGGAAGCGCGCCATCAGGTCGTCGAGCAGCTCGCGCACGGTGCCGCCTTCGGCGGGAACCTGGCGTTCGCCGCCGACCTCGGCGCGAAGCGTTGGCGGAATGCGAATCGTCGTCATGCGTGTGCTGGCCTCCCTGAGCAGAACTCGACGTAATCGACGTACTCGGTGATGGTCGGGTGCTCGCCGCAGACGGGGCAGTTCGGGTCGCGGCGGAGCGTCACTTCGTTGAACTCGGCTGCGAGCGCGTCGAAGAGCAGCAGGCGGCCGGCGAGCGAGTCGCCGATGCCGAGCGAAAGCTTCAGCGTTTCGTTCGCCTGGAGCGAGCCGATGATTCCCGGCAGGACCCCGAGCACGCCGCCCTCGGCGCAGCTCGGCGCGAGCTCCGGCGGCGGCGGGGTCGGGAAGAGGCAGCGATAGCACGGACCCTCGCGCGGCTTGAACACCGTCACTTGCCCCTCGAAGCGGTAGATCGAGCCGTGCACGACCGGGATGTCGTGGAACACCGACGCGTCGTTGATCAGGTAACGGGTCGGGAAGTTGTCGGCGCCGTCGACGATCACGTCCCACCCGTCGGCGAGGATCCGGTCGACGTTCTCGGACGTGATGCGCTCCTTGTAGGTCACGACTTCGACATCGGGGTTGAGCGCCTCGATCGTGCGCTTTGCGGAGTCCGCCTTCCATTCGCCGAGCGTCTCGGTCGAGTGTGCGATCTGGCGTTGGAGGTTCGACGCGTCGACCCGGTCGTCGTCGACGATGCCGAGGCGGCCGACTCCGGCAGCAGCCAGATAGAGGCTCGCGGGGCTGCCGAGGCCGCCGGCGCCGATGAGGAGCACGCGCGAGGCGAGCAGCTTGAGCTGGCCCTCGACGCCGACCTCGGGAATGAGGATGTGCCGGCTGTAGCGCGAGCGCTGGTCCGCGTCGAGCCCGACGGGCAGCTGCGTGGGAAGGCCGTTGCGCTTCCAGTCGGTGAAGCCGCCGGCGAGCGAGAGGACGTTCTCGTAGCCGAGCTCCTCGAGCGTCTTCGCCGCGAACGCCGAGCGCGCACCGCCGGCGCAGTAGAGAACGACGGGCCGCGACCGGTCGGGCGCGACCTGCTCGATGCGCGACTCGAGGAAGCCGCGGGCGACATGCACCGCGCCGGGGATGTGGCCCTCGCTCCACTCGTCCTCCTCGCGGACGTCGACGAGCACCGCTCCCTCAGACGGGACGCTTCCGAGGAGGTCCTGGGCGCGCTCGGCATCCACCTCCTCGATCTCGCTCTTCACCTGCTGCAACAGTTCGCGGTAGCTCGGCATGACTTTCAATAATATAGCGGTCGTTCGCCGGGCTAGGCTGACGCGCGATGAGCCCCCGGGCGCGTGTGCTCGCGATCGTCGCGGTGGCTGCCGCCGCAGCGGTGGCCGGAACGGTGGGCATCACGCTCCTCCAGACCCGGGGCGAGCGCACCGCCGCTCCCGGCACGGTCACCAAGCCGAGGAAGGGCAGCCCGCCGCTTTGGTTCGAGTTCGGGGTCAGGCAGGACAGTGAGGCGCGCGACCTCACTCGCGCGGCCGAGCTCCTGAAGAAGGGAAAGCGGCGGCCGGCAGAGGCGATCTTCGGACGCTACCGGTCGCTGCAAGCCGAGATTGGAGCCGCGTTCGCCCGCTGGCCCGCCGGCGGTCTGGGTGAGCTGAAGCGGCTCGTCGCCTCGCACCCGCAGAGCCCGGTCGCCCAGCTCCATCTCGGGTGGGCGTACTACTGGTCGGGAAGAAACGCGGACGCCGCCGCGTCCTGGCAACAGGTGGCAGCGCAACATCCCGACTCGCCGGAGGCCGTCATGGCCGAGAACATCCTCTTCGCGGGACGGATGGCGCCCGGCCTGCCGGTCATCGTCACGCCGATCGCGTTGCCGGGCGCGGTGACGGCGTCCACCCTTCGGCTGCTGGCGCATGACGCGGAGCGGGCAAACCCACAGGCGAAGCTGCGCTACGGCATCGTCCTCTGGCAGCTCTGGCGGCGGGTCTCGGCCGAGCGGCAGTTCGCCGCTGCGGCGAGCCTCGCGCCGCACGACCCGACCGCTCGCACGCTCGCCGCGGTCGGCACGTTCACCAAGCGGCAGCCGGTACGGGCGTTCGGGCAGCTCGGCCCGCTCACGGGCGAGTTTCCGAAGGCGGCGGTCGTCCGCTTCCACCTCGGGGTCCTCCTCCTTTGGACGAAAAACGTCGGGAAAGGCATCGCCCAGTTCCGACGGGCGGTTGCGGACGAGCCCGATTCGGTCTATGCAAAGGAGGCGAGAATCCTGATTTCGGCTCTGCCGAAGCATGGGACCAAATAGTGAACATGATGAGCCGAACGGCCTATGGCGCAGCGTCCGTCTCGGCAGGCATAGTGCGGAATCTTCAAAGCAGGAGGGGGAAGGCACGTGAGTGGAGGGGTTGAACGGGGGGGTTCGGCCACGGTGGTGGACGTGCTCGAGACCGAGGAGGCCCGGAACCTGCTCGAGTCGGCACAGGCCGCCGGTTCGGTGACCCAGGACGAGATCACGCTCGCCCTCGACGAGCTCGATCTCGACGCCGCACAGATCGACGAGTTCTACCGGACGCTCGAGGAGCTCCAGGTCGAAGTCGTCGCAGTCGTCGACGAGGTCGAGAAGGAGGAGGCGCCGGTCGCCGAGGCGCGCGAGATCTCGACCGACTCGCTGCAGCTCTTCTTGAAAGACATCGGCAAGGTCGACCTGCTCACCGCCGCCCAGGAGGTCGAGCTGGCCAAGCGCATCGAGCGCGGCGACCACGGTGCGAAGCAGGAGATGGTCGAGGCCAACCTGCGCCTCGTCGTCTCGATTGCGAAGCGTTACCGCAACCAGGGCCTGCCGTTCCTCGACCTGATCCAGGAGGGGACGATCGGGCTCGTGCGCGCGGCGGAGAAGTTCGACTACCGCAAGGGCTTCAAGTTTTCGACCTATGCGACCTGGTGGATCCGCCAGGCCGTCGCGCGGGCGCTGGCCGACAAGGCGCGGACGATTCGTATGCCGGTGCACGTCGTCGAGAAGCTGAACAAGATCGTGCGCTCCGAGCGCAAGCTGCGCGCCGAGTTGTGCCGCGAGCCGCTACCGCAGGAGATCGCGATCGATCTCGATCTGCCGCTCGATGAGGTCGAGCAGATCATGCGGAGCGCGCAAACGCCGGTCTCGCTCGAGAAGCCGGTCGGCGACGAGGAGGAGTCCGAGTTCGGGCACTTCCTCACCGACGAGAATGTCCCGCTGCCGGACGAGGCGGCCGAGGTCGCGATGCGCAAGGAGACGCTCGGGAAGATCCTCTCGACGCTCTCGCACCGCGAGCGCCGCGTGCTGGAGCTCCGCTACGGGCTCGACGGCGAGCACCCGCGCACGCTCGACGAGGTCGGGCGGACGTTCAACGTCACCCGCGAGCGCATCCGCCAGATCGAGAACCAGAGCCTGAAGAAGCTCCGCGCGCTCGCGGACTCGCACTCGCTGAAGGACGTCGCCTAAGGCGGACATGTCCTGGTGTCTGACACCGGGACAGGCTCCGCAGGGACGGGCCGAAACATCTGAGTTGCAAGCACGAAGTGCCGCGAGAGCGGCGCTTCTGGTGTCACGAGAGTGTCACGACTTTGCAACGGTGTCTGACACCTGGTCGTGCCTGAACGAGACGGGCGGCCCGTTCGCGGACTCGCCCGTTGCGGCTACGCCGCCTGCTCTTGAAAGCTTCCGAATGCCTCGATCGACGCCCGGATCCCGGCTGCATCCAGGCCGTGCGCGGCCCGGTGCTCCGCGGCCTCTCCGTAGCGGCGGAACTCGGCGTTTCGCACACCCAGCGCGAGCAGGCGGTACGAGCGGTTCTGGAGTGCGCGCGAGACCTCTGCCGACGAGGTGCCGGCGAGGTACGGCTCGACGAGGACGACGTCCGTTCCGCACAGCGCTGCGCGGAGCTCCGCCGCCGGGAACGGCCGCACGGTCGCGAGGTAGGCGACCGTCGCGTCGAGATCGGCCGTCGCCGCGAGTGTCTCGCCCAGCGTCGGGCCGACGGCGACGACGAGCGGCGCCGACTCCGAGCCCTCGCGCAGCACGACAAGCCCGTCGCCCTGCACCGGCGCGTGGTTCGACTCGTCCGAGAGGCGGATGTAGACACGGTCGTCCGTCTCCAGTGCCTGCGCGAACATCCGCTCGACCTCCTGCGGATGCCCCGGCACGTGGATCGTCCAGCCGGGCAGCGCCGCGAGCAGCGCCACGTCCTCCGGCGCCTGGTGCGTCCGCCCGGAGTCGGCCGAGTCGTACGACGCACCGGTCGAGACGAGGATCGCGCCGACGTCCTGATGCCCCAGGTCGAGCTTGATCTGCTCGTACGGCCGCTCGACGAGGAACGGCGCGTACGAGTGCACGACCGGCCGGTACCCCTCGAGCGCGAGCCCCGCCGCGACGCCGATCATCAACTGCTCGCGGATGCCCACATTGAACATCCGTGGATGCCGCGGCAGCTCCGAGACACCGATCTCGGCGAAGACCATCGCCACGCGGGGCCGTTGCTCGAGGGCCTCCGCGGCCAACCCGTAGAAATGCTTCCGCATCGTCGTCATCGCTGGACGTCCGCGACCACGACATGCGGCCAGTCGTCATGGCGGGTGATCAGCGCGCGCTCGATCGCGTCGTGATCGCGGCCGCCGACGCGCTCTGCGCTCCAGCCCTCGACTTCGAAGCGGCGGCTGATCCCGCCCGGCCAGTGATGCGTCGACGAGTGGTTGTCGACCACGACTACGGTGAGCGGGCCGAGGCCGATGCGACCTGCGTACTGGACGGCTTCCCAGTTGCTGCCCTCTTCGAGCTCCGCGTCGCCGACGAGGCAGTAGACGTGCCCGGCCGACCCGCGCGCGTCGAGCGCGAGCGCCCGCCCGACGGCGATCGGGAGCCCGTGGCCGAGGGAGCCGCTGCTGATCTCGACGCCGGGGACGAGCACCCGATCCGGGTGATGGCCGAGCGGCGAGTCGAACGTCCCGAACCCCGGGAGATCGTCGACGGGGATGAAGCCCTTCGCCGCGAGGACGGCGTAGTACGCCGTCGGGCCGTGGCCCTTCGAGAGGAGGAACCGGTCGTCGTCGGAGAGCACACGGTCGTAGAGCACCCAGAGCACGTCGAGCGTCGAGATCGAGCTCCAGTCGTGCTTCTCGTCGCCGGTCTGGAGCGTGAGCAGGTCCGGCAGATCGTCGTATCCGAGTTGCGTCGCAATAGCCATGGCGCCCACCCTAGAACTTCAACTAAGGTTTAAGTCAAGTGCCGCACCAACTCTCCATCGGCGAGCTGTCCACGCGCAGCGGCATATCCCAATCGGCGCTCCGCTTCTACGAGCGGGAAGGGCTGATCGCGGCCCGGCGAACCGACGGCAACCAGCGCCGCTATCCGGCCGTCACGCTCCGACGCGTCGCCCTCGTGCAGGCCGGCAAGGCCGCAGGCATTCCGCTCGAGCGGATCCGGTCCGCGCTCGACACGCTTCCCGAAGGGCGCTCACCGACGAAGCGCGACTGGGAGCGGCTCTCGAGTAGCTGGCGTCGGGAGCTCGACGAGCGCATCGAGACCCTCGAGGCGATCCGCGGACGGCTCAACACGTGCATCGGCTGCGGCTGCCTCTCGCTCCAGACGTGTGGTCTGCTCAACCCCGACGACGAGGCGGCTCGCCTCGGCAGCGGCGCGCACTACTTACGTAGAGTCTCGCCCCATGGACGAGACCTGGCGCGACGAGCTGAGTGAATTCATCGCGATTCCATCGGTGAGCGCCGAACCGGCCCACCGCGAAGACGTCAAGCGGGCCGGCGAGTGGGTCCGCGACTTCATCCGGGGAATCGGCGGCACCGCCGAGCTGACGCCGTTCGGCCAGAAGGAGCTCGCGCTCGGTGAGATTCCGGCCTCGAGCGACCCGGAGAACGCGCCGACGGTGCTCTGCTACGGCCACTTCGACGTGCAGCCGCCGGCGCCGCTCGACCTCTGGGAGACGGAGCCTTTCGAGCTGACAATTCGCGACGAGTGGGCGTACGCGCGCGGCGTCACCGACGACAAGGGCCAGCTCTACATCCTGTTGAAGGCCGCGCAGCGGCTCGCCGAGGCGAACGCGCTGCCGGTCAACCTGCGCTTTGCCTGCGACGGTGAGGAGGAGATCGGCGGCACGACGATCGTCGACTGGATCGGAATCGACGAGGTCGGCGCGAACGCGGCGATCATCTTCGACGGCGGGATGCTGCGCCGCGACGTGCCGGTGTTCGATCTCGCGACACGCGGCCTGATCGCGTTCGACGTGAAGGTCAAGACCGGCGAGCGGGACCTCCATTCCGGCATGTACGGCGGCGCGGCGCTCAACGCGATCCACGTGCTGATGCGCTGCTTCGGCACCGTCCTCGCCGGGCCGGACGGGCTGCTGCCCGATCGGCTCCGCCAGGGCATCGTGTCGCCGACGCCGGAGGAGCTCGAGAACTGGAAGACGCTGCCGCCCGGCGCCGAGGAGCTGGAGGACCAGGGTGCTCGTCCGCTCGACCCGCGCGCAGCCGATCAGTTCTACATCCGTACGTTCGCCGAGTCGTCGTCAGACGTGAACGGGATCATCGGCGGCAAGCCGGGCCTGCGGAACACGACGCTGTCGGTGCAGGCGTCCGGCGAGTTCACGATCCGCCTCGCACCGGGGCAGGACGTCGACACGATCGGCGCCGAGGCGGAACGGCTGCTGCGCGACGCCGCCCCGGAGGGTGCCGAACTCGAGATCGAGTGGCACGGCACGCCGCCCGGTCTCGTGAATCCCGACTCGCCGGCGGTGCAGCTCGGCCTGAAGGCGTTCGAGCAGGTGCTCGGCGTACGTCCGCTGCTCGTCCGCTCGGGTGGAACGCTGCCGATCATGCCGGCGCTCGCCGACAAGGGGATTCCAACCGTGCTCACCGGGTTCGGCCTGCCCGAGTCCAATGTGCACTCGCCGAACGAGAAGTTCCTCGTCCGCTACTTCGACCAGGGCGTCGAGACGGCTGCCGCGCTCTACACGGCGTTCAAGGAGCTGCCGAGCTAGACGATTGCCGGTGCGTGTTCGTGGTCGTGGTCGCAGTGCAGATGTGCGTGCCCGAATTCGCGCATCGCATCGATGATCGGCAGCAGCGCCTCACCCTTCGCCGTCAGCTCGTACTCGACGCGCGGCGGCGACTCCGGATAGCTATGCCGCTCGACGATTCCCTCGTGCTCGAGCGCGCGCAGGCGCTCGGCGAGAGTGCGCGGGCTGATGCCGCAGCACGAGTGCTCGAGCTGCGAGAAGCGTCGCGGGCCCTCCGAGAGATCGTGGACGAGCAGGGCTGTCCACTTCGCGCCGACGATCTCAGCCGAGGCCGCGACCGCACACGTGGTCGCCTCGTGGACGGGGTTCATAGTGCGGTTCATGCTCGAAGTGTAGTCATCGGCGCCGGTTGTCCAGGGGCCTGGCCGAAGGCCGGCCGGACGGCTAGGAAAAGCGGTGCGCCAATTCGCGGACCTAATCCCAGGGAGGCGGGTTGTGCACCCATTGCCCGGCGACCATCGTCGCGACGACCTGCACCTCCGGCAGCTCCGCTGTCTCAATCGGGAACGGGTCGCGGTCGAGCACGACGAGGTCGGCCGCACGCCCGGGGACGAGCGTTCCGCGCGTGCGCTCGTCGTGCGAGAGCCAGGCCGGCGCGACGCAGGTCGCGTGGAGCGCCTGTTCGAGCGAGACCCTCTGGTGCGGGAGCCAGCCGCCGAGCACCCCGGCGACGACGCCCGCCCACGGATCGAGCTCCTCGACAGGCGCGTCCGAGCCGTTCGCGACGAGTGCACCGGAGTCGAGCAGGGAGCGGAACGCGTAGGTGCCTTCGAGCCGGTCGCTCCAGTAGCGTTCGGCGAGGTCGCGATCGGACGGCGCGTGCGAGAACTGCACCGATGCCGCGACGCCGAGCTCTGCGAAGCGTGGAACGTCCTCCGGCGCGAGGCACTGCGCGTGCTCGATCCGCTGGCGAAGGCCGGCGCGCTGCCAGTGCTCGCGCGTCTGCTCGAACGCGTCGAGCGCTTCGCGGTTCGCGCGGTCGCCGATCGCGTGCACGCCGACGGGCCAGCCCGCTTCGGCGCCGGCGCGGACGATCTCCGCGAGCTCCTCGCCGCTCGTGATCTGGACACCGCTGCCGTCGAGCATCCACGCGGTCTGCGAGCCGAGCGTCCCGTCCATGAACGCCTTCAGGTAGCCGAGGCGCACGAGCGGTGAGCCGACGCCGCTGCGCAGCGAGAGCGAGCGGAGTTCCGGCAGCTTGTAATGGGGGATGGACTGCCACACGCGGAGCGTCAGGTGGCCGTGCTGCTCGAGCCGCTGCCACAGCCCTGCGGCGCCGAGCCAGCCGTCCTTGTCGTTCACGCACGTCACCCCGCGCGCGTTCGCGACTTTCACGCCGCTACGCATCGCCTCGATGTAGTCGTCGTCGGGAATCGTCAGGTAGCGGTCCTTGAAGCGCCACGCGGCCTCCTCGCGGAGGATCCCGGTCGGCTCGCCGCTCGCGTCGCGCTCGACGACGCCGCCCTCGACGTCGAGGTCGCCCCCCGCGAGCGCGAGTGCGGACGAGTTGAGCCAGAGCGAGTGGTAGTCCTTCGCGATCAGTGCCGCCGGCCGCTCGGTGATCGCATCAAGGTCTTCCTTCGTCGGATCGCACCCGTCCGGCCAGTCGCCACTCCGCCAGCCGTAGCCGCGCAGCCACGCGCCCTTCGGCTCGGCCGCTCGGATGCGAGCGAGAACCTCGGCGAGCGAGACGCAGCCGTCGAGCGCCACCTCGTGCCGGGAGATCGCCCACGTCGGGAAGTGCACGTGCGAGTCGGTGAAGCCGGGTAGCACGCACCGGCCGCCGAGGTCAACCGTCTCCGGGCTTGCGAGCGCCGTCTCATGCACGCCGACGCCGCCGGCGATCCGGTCGCCTGCCACCGCGAGCGCCCGCGACTCGGGGAGCGAAGGATCGAGCGTGCGGATGACGCCGTTTCGTAGGATCATGGGGCGATCATGCCCGAGACACATGGAGGCCGACTCCTCGACCACGTTCACATCCGGGTGGCCGATCTCGTGGCGTCGAAGCGGTTCTACCGCGCTGTCCTTCAGGCCGTCGGGCTCGACTTGAACGGCGAGGGCGAGGGCTGGTTCGCGGCGGATGAGTTGTTCGTGAGCTCGGACGGACCGCCGACGAAGGACATGCACTTCGCCTTCCAGGCCGCCGACCGCGAGACCGTCGAGCGCTTCCACGAGGCCGGCTTACTCTCGGGTGGCCGCGACAACGGCAGCGCGGGGGAGCGCAACTATCACCCGGGCTACTACGCCGCGTACGTGCTCGACCCCGACGGAAACAACGTCGAGGCGGTGTACCACGGCGAGGTCGGCCGGTCGGCTCCGTCGGTCGTCTACAAGTGGTGATGTTCGCCCCTACACTTCCCCCGTGGCCTGGGACCAGCTGACCGACGAGCAGCGCGAGATCCGAGACCTCGTCCGGACGCTCGCGCGGGAGCGGATCGCGCAACGGGCCGCAGAGATCGACGAGTCGCACGAGTTCCCATGGGACGTCGTCGAGCTGTATCGCGAGAACGACATCTTCGGGCTCTTCTTCGACGAGCGGCACGGGGGCCTCGGTACCGGCACGCTGCTGGCGCTGATCGCGATCGAGGAGGTCTCGAAGGTCTGCGCCACGAGTGGGCTGATCCTCGCAGTGCAGGAGCTCGGCTCGCTCGGGCTCAAGCTCGCGGGCAGCGACGAGCAGAAGGACCGGTATCTGCCGAAGCTCGCGAGTGGCGAATGGCTGTGCGCGTACGCGCTCACGGAGTCGGAGTCCGGCTCGGATTCGGCGGCGATGCGCTCGACGGCGCGGCTCGAGGGCGACGAATACGTCCTGAACGGCTCGAAGCGGTTCATCACGAACGCGGGCGTCGCGAAGCTCTACACCGTGTTTGCGAAGACCGATCCCGACGGCGGCCACGCGGGGATCTCGGCGTTCGTCGTCGAGGCGGACACGCCCGGCTTCGCGGTCGCGCGGCTGGAGGCGAAGATGGGGATCAGCGGCTCCACGACCGGCGAGCTGACCTTCGACGACGTCCGCGTCCCAGCGGCGAACCTCCTCGGTGAGGAGGGGGAGGGCTTCAAGATCGCGATGCGGATCCTCGACCGCTCCCGGCCCGGCGTTGCCGCGCAGGCGCTCGGGATCGCGCAGGGTGCGACCGATTACGCACTCGACTACGCGAAGACGCGCGAGACGATGGGCCGCCCGATTGCGCAGCACCAGCTGATCCAAGGCAAGCTCGCCGATATGGAGACCGAGTGCGAGGCCGCGCGCGGCCTCTTATACCGCTTCGGCCAGATGGTCGACGGCGGTGCCGACGACGCGGAACTGACGAAGGCGTCGGCGATGGCGAAGCTGAAGTGCGGCGATGTGGCGATGGCGGTGTCGACGGACGCCGTGCAGATTCTCGGCGGCTACGGTTACATCAAGGAGTACCCGGCCGAGCGCTTCATGCGCGACGCGAAGATCACCCAGATCTACGAGGGCACGCAGGAGATCCAGCGGATCGTGATCGCGCGCGAGATGCTGCGCGAGTCGCGTGCCTTCCTGCTCGCCGGCGTCGGCTAGTCCTCGCGCTTCGCCTCTGCCATGGAGAAGAGACTGAGCTCGAGCGCTGCGGCGCGTGCGCGCTCCGTGCTAGTATTTGAGCACTCAAGTACTTTCCGGAGGGACACACGGACATGAGACTGGACGGCATCCACCACATCACGAACATCACCGGGGACGCACCGGCGAACGTCGACTTCTACACGGGCACGCTCGGCCTGCGGCTCGTGAAGAAGTCCGTGAACCAGGACGACCCGACGGTCTACCACCTCTTCTATGCGGACGAGCAGGGCAGTGCGGGCTCGGACATCACGTTCTTCGAGTACCCGGGCGCCGCGCCGGGCCGGGCGGGCCCTGGGATGATCCACACAATCGTCTGGCGCGTCGGCTCGGGAGAGGCGCTCGACTTCTGGGCCGAGCGGCTCGGCGTCGACCGGGAGGGCGACACCGTCGTCTTCGGCGACCCGGAAGGGCTCCGGCATCAGCTCGTGATCGCGCACGTCCCTGACACGCCGCTGATCGCCGACCATCCGGAGATCCCGCGCGAGCTCGCCCTCCAGGGCTTCGAAGGCGTGCGCGCCTACGCCCGCAGCCCCGAGCTGCGAACCGGCCCGTTCCTCGAGCAGCTCGGCTTCGAGCGCGAGGGCGGGCGCTGGGAGACGCGCGGCGACTCGCGCGGCGGCTGGATCGAGTACGAGCCTGCGCCGGAGGAGCCCGGGGCTCCGGGTGCCGGCACGGTGCACCACGTCGCGTGGTCGTCGCCGATGAACGAGCACGAGGCGTGGCAGAAGCGCGTCGCCGAGGCCGGCGGACGGCCGACGCAGGTGATCGACCGCTTCTGGTTCCGCTCGATCTACTTCCGCGAGCCGAGCGGCGTGCTCTTCGAGATCGCGACGCTCGGGCCGGGGTTCTCGACCGACGAGGACCCCGAGCATCTCGGGGAGAAGCTCATCCTGCCACCGAACTTCGAGCACCTGCGCTCACAGGTCGAGCCGATCCTCACGCCGCTGCCGAATCCGCGGGAAAAGGCGAAGGCGTGAGCCTGCGCGCGCTCGAGCGTCCTGCGGCGGGCGAGCCGGAAGGCGCGCTCGTCCTTCTCCACGGCCGCGGTGCGGACGAACAGGATCTGTTCCCACTGCTCGACGCACTCGACCCAATGCAGCGGCTGCACGGCTACACGCCGCGCGCGCCGCTCACGCTCCCGCCCGGCGGCGCGCACTGGTACATGGTGCCGCGCGTCGGCTATCCCGATCCAGGGACCTTCGCCGAAGGGTTCGGTGCGCTCACGGAATGGTTCGACGCGCTGCCGTTCCCTGCGGAGCGCATCGTGCTCGGCGGCTTCTCCCAGGGTGCCGTGATGAGCTACGCCCTCGGCCTCGGCAAGGGGCGCCCGCGCACGGAGGCGCTGCTCGCCATCAGCGGATTCATGCCGACCGTCGAGGGCTGGGCGCCCGACCTCGAGCCCCCGTTTCAGCCGGTCGGAATCGTCCACGGCACGCATGACCCGGTGATTCCGGTCGAGTTCGCGCGGCAGGCGCGGTCGAGGCTCGACGCGGCCGGCGCCGGCGTTCTCTACCGCGAGTTCCCGATCGAGCACTGGATCGATCCGCAGGAGATCGCGCTCCTGCGGACCCTGGTAGCGCCCGCGTATTCGGAATAGGGTCCACCCTCCGGGTCACGAGGAGGAGGATCATGCGCAAGCTCGTCGTTTCACTGTTCGCCCTGACCTTGGCAGCCGCCGCGGTAGCGACCGCAGCGAGCGGCCGTCATGCCGCCACATTCAAGTACTGCACCGACCCGACGTTCCCGCCGATGGAGTACGCGCTCACGAGCGGCAAGATCGTCGGCTTCGACGTCGACATGGCGGCGAAGCTCGCCCCGCTCTGGGGCGCAACCGCGACCCCATCGAAGACGGCGTTCCCGGGCCTGATCCCGGCGCTGAATGCGAAGCGCTGTGATGCGGTCATCAGCGGCATCTTCATCACACCCGACCGGAAGAAGCAGGCCGGCGTCGTGTCGTACATGAAGACGCACCGGGTGCTGATCGTGAAGGCCGGCAACCCGAAGAAGGTTCACAGCCCGAACCAGCTGAAGGGGCTCACCGTGGCCGTGCAGGCCGGCACGAAATACGAGGAGTACCTGAAGGCGCTGAAGGCGAAGATCGGCTTCACGCTCCAGAGCTATCCGGGCGACACCGACGCCGTCGCGCAGGTGCTGCTCGGACGCGCCGACGCCGTGCTGACCCAGGACACCTCGTTCGCCTACCAGGCGAAGCAGCATCCCGGCAAGATCGCCGTCGGCTTCACGTTCGCCGCGAGCGACCAGTTCGGGATCTACTACCGCAAGGGCGATGCGATCGGCCCGCAGCTCGCGGACGGCGTGGCGCAGCTGCGCTCGAACGGCACGCTCGCGAAGCTCGCGGCGAAGTACAAGATCCCCGTCACCACCGTGAAGTAGCGCCGAAGGCTCGTGCTCGCGAGCTTCGACACGCACCTCTTTTGGTCAGCGCTCTCTTCCAGTCCCTACTGGAAGGGAGCGCTGATCGCGCTCGCCCTGGCCAGCGCCTCGCTGGGCATTGCGGTCGTCCTGGGCTTCTTTCTCGCGCTCGGGCGGTTCAGCCGGTTTCGCGTCGTGCGGGGAATCGTCTTCTTCTACAACTGGATCTTCCGCGCCACGCCGACGCTGCTCCAGCTCCTCTTCATCTGGAACGCGCTGCCGCTGCTGTGGCCGGTGTTCGCGCAGGGATGGTTCAAGCCGTTCATCGCCGCGCTCGTCGCGCTGTCGCTGAACGAAGCCGCGTACATGTGCGAGATCATCCGCGCCGGGCTGCTCTCGGTCGACCCGGGACAGGAGCTCGCCGGCCGCGCGCTCGGTATGCCGCGCCGCAAGATCCTCCGCCGCGTCATCGTCCCGCAGGCGGTGCGCATCGTCATCCCGCCGACAGGAAACGAGTTCATCACGCTTCTGAAGCTGACGTCGCTCGCGTCGGTCATCTCGCTCCAGGAACTGCTGACCGCTTCGCAGAATCTCGCGGCGGTGCGGTTCGAGTACATCGAGGCCTACAGCGCCGCTCTCGTGTACTACCTCGGGATCGTGAGCGTCCTCATGGTGTTGCAGAGCCGCCTCGAGCGTAAGTTCACGTGGTCGTCGCGTGGCCGCGCGCGCGTCGCGGCGCCGGCTGTCCCTGCGATCTCGCACGACGCGCGATGAGCGTGCTGCGGGCCGACAACGTGCGGAAGTTCTACGACGATCTCGAGGTGCTGCGCGGTGTCACCTTCGAGGTCGAGCCGGGCGAGGTGAAGGTGATCATCGGGCCCTCGGGGTCGGGCAAGTCGACGCTGCTCCGGTGTCTGGCGGTGCTGGAGGAGCCCGAGGAGGGGCAGGTCACGCTCGAGGGCCGGCGGCCCGGCCCCGGCGAGGTTGGGATGGTGTTCCAGCAGTTCAACCTCTTCCAGAACATGACGGCGCTCCAGAACGTCATGTCGGGCCTCCTGCACGTGCGCGGCCAGTCGAAACGCGAGGCGCGCGAGCAGGCGCTGGCGTTCCTTCAGCGTGTCGGTCTCGAGGACAAGGCGGCGCAGTATCCCGACGAGCTGTCGGGCGGCCAGCAGCAGCGCGTGGCGATCGCGCGGGCGCTCGTGATGAAGCCCCGCGCGATGCTCTTCGACGAGGCGACGTCTGCGCTCGACATCGAGCTCGTTCGTGAGGTGCTCGACGTGATGGAGTCGCTCGCACGCGAGGGGATGACGATGGTCGTGGTCACGCACGAGATGCGGTTCGCTCAGCACGTCGCGACGTCGGTGCTGATGATGGACGAAGGGCGGATCGTCGAGGAGGCGCCGCCCGACGAGTTCTTCTCCTCGCCGAAGGAGGAACGGACGCAACGCTTCCTCTCGCTCGTCGAATGAAGCTCCTGCTCCTCGACGAGCGGGTCCCGGCGGAGCTGCTCACGGGTTTCGAGGTCGTGCGGGAGCCGCAGGACGACGTCGTGGCGGTGCTCGCGATGCCGGAGCAGGCGCTGGGGGAGGAGCTGTTGGAACGGCTGCCGGCGCTGCGCGTCATCGGGACCGCGACCGTCGGATTCGACCACATCGACGTCGACGCGGCTGATGCGCGCGGCGTCGCGGTGGTCAACGCGCCGGACTACTGCACGCAGGAGGTGGCCGACCACACGCTTGCGCTCTTGTACGCGCTGCTGCGGGGGATCGTCGCGCTCGACCGCGACGTCGCGCGGGGTGGATGGGATGCGAAGGCTGCCGGGCCGCTGCGGACGCTCGCGGAGCTGCGGGTCGGGATCGTTGGGGTCGGGCGGATCGGCGGTGCCGTCGCCGAGCGACTGGTCGTGCTCGGTGCGGATGTGTGGGGAAACGACGTGCTGACGGTCCCGCGCCACGACGTGTTGTTCGTCGAGCTCGGCGAGTTGCTCACCGAGTGCGATGCGATCACGGTGCACGTGCCGCTGATGCGCGAGACGCGCGAGTTGATCGGGCGCACGGAGATCGCGGCGATGCGCCCCGGGGCGTTGCTCGTCAACACATCTCGCGGCGCTGTGGTAGACGATGGGGCGGTGATCGAGGCGTTGCGGCGAGGGCACCTCGCGGGCGCCGCCCTCGACGTGCTGCCGCGCGAGCCACCGCCGGTCGCGCTGCTCGCGCCGAATCTCATCGTCACTCCGCACGCGGCGTACTACAGCGAGGCGTCCGAGGAGCGGGCGTACCGGCTCGCGGTGGCGCGGGTGCGAGAGGTTCTCGGCGCCTAGCGCGGTCGTCATCGGGTCGGGGCCGAACGGTCTCGCGGCGGCGATCACGCTCGCGCGCGCGGGGCTCGACGTCGTCGTGCACGAAGCGGCGGAGCGGCTCGGCGGCGGGATGCGCACGGAGGAGTTGACGCTGCCGGGCTTCCGCCACGACGTGTGCTCGGCGATCCATCCGCTCGGCAGGTCTTCGGCGTGCTTCCACGAGCTCGACCTCGGCGTCGAGTGGCTCGAGTCGCCTGCGTGCGTCGCGCATCCGTTCGACGACGACGACGCGGCGCTCCTCGTGCGGAGCGTCGACGAGACAGCGGCGAATCTCGGAACCGACGCAGACGCGTACAGGAGGCTCGTCGGCCCGCTCGCCGCCGGCCGGCGCGCGGTCGAGCCGCTCGTGCTCCAGCCGTTTCCGGTGGACGCGCGGGCGCCGCTGCGTGTCGTGGGGGAGCTTGGCCCGGGCGTGTCACTGCGTGCGCTTCGCGCGTCGCTCTCGAGCGCCGAGAGTCTCGCGCGCCGCTCCTTCTCGACACCGCGCGCGCGAGCGTTCTTCGCCGCGAACGCCGCGCACTCGATGCTCCCGCTCGAGCGTCGACCGAGCGCCGCGTTCGGCCTTGCGCTCCTGACGATGGGGCACACGGTGGGCTGGCCGTTCCTGCGCGGCGGCTCGCAAGCGCTCGCGGACGCGCTCGTCGATTGTCTTCGGGCGAGCGGCGGCGAGATCTGCGTGTCGTCGCCGGTCGACGAGCTGCCGCGCGCCGATGTGGTGCTGTGTGACGTGTCGCCGCGCGAGCTGCTGCGGCTCGGCCGCTTCCCGGATTCGTACGAGCGCGCGCTGCGCAGGCATCGCTACGGCCCGGGCGCGTTCAAGCTCGATTGGGCGCTGTTGGGCCCGATCCCGTGGCGCGACGAGCGCTGTGCGCAGGCGGCCACCGTCCATCTCGGCGGCTCCTTCGCCGAGATCTGCGACTCCGAGCGGGCACCGTTCGAGCGCCGCACGTCCTCGCGTCCGTTCGTGCTGTTGACGCAGCCGAGCCTGTGGGACGACTCGCGTGCCCCGGCCGGCTGCCACACGGCGTGGGCGTACTGTCACGTTCCGAACGGCTCGGCGGCCGACATGACGGACGCGATCGAGTCGCAGGTCGAGCGGTTCGCTCCGGGCTTTCGCGACCGGATCCTGGACAGGAGCGCGCGAGGGCCGGCAGAGCTCGAGGTGCACAACCGCAACCTCGTCGGCGGCGACCTGAACGGCGGCCTGATGGACCTCCGCCAGCTCTACGCGCGCCCGGCGGCGAGGCTCGTCCCGTACCGAACTCCGCGCGAGGGCGTCTACATCTGCTCCGCGTCGACCCCACCCGGCGGCGGCGTGCACGGCATGTGCGGCTTCGCCGCCGCCAAGGTCGCCCTCCGTGATCTCGCGGCGCGGAAGTCGTGACATTCCGGAGAACCGTGACTGTCACCGTTCACGGAACCGTCTCGCCTTACCGGCCGGGGCGTGGCAACGACGAGGTGTCCACCACCTCGAAGTCGGCGCCGGTGATTCGGCCGAGGGTGTGCAACTGGTCGTTGCTCCACTTCGGGCTCGGGGCGCCGCTGATGTACCAGTTCGACCCGTTGTCGGCGAGGATCATCCCGTACGTCTTCAACGCCTGGAGGACGACGCGCGCCTGCTTTGGATAGCCGGAGATCTCGACGCTCGCCTTGAGGCGGACCCGCAGGCCCATCGGCGGGAGCGTCGGATCGTCCGACGACGATGCGTAATGCCGCGCCGGAAACACGTACTGCCGGCGCGTCTGCGACGCCGTGAAGCGCAGCGCATGGTCGATGACGCCGCGCGCGACCTCGTCGTACCGCGCGAGCCCCGGGAAGATCGGCAGTCCCGCCGCGTCGGCCGACGTCCAGCCGGCCGGGCGTAGCGCGTTCGAGCGCAGACTCCACACGGCGCCCGAGCCGGCCGACCAGCCGCCGCCCTTCGGGCTGAGGGCGAACAGCTCGTAGAGCTTGCACGCGTCCTTGTCGAGGAGCAGCGCGTGCCGGTCGCCCTGCGACTTCGGCCCGCCCTCGATGTGCACCGTCTTCGGAATCGGATATCCAACCTTGTCCGACTCGTCCGCGTAGCCGAACGCAACGCGCGACCGCGGCGTCTTCTTCGAGACGACGTCGAACGGGATGCCGATCGGACCGCCGTCCCACAGCCCGCTGCCGAAGTCGGCGTGCATGCCGTTGCCGACCCCGATCGACTGGATCAGCTGTGCCGAGTTCGCAGCGACCGGCAGCGAGTCGACCCGCTGGTTCCACGCGTTCCCTGCGGGGAACACGGAGCAGCGCAGAGCCCCTGGAACGCGCAGCGCGTGCGCCGAGGCGCTGCCCAGCAACATCGCGCCGGCGGCAAGTGCGAGGACCTTCTTCACGCCTTCACCGTGCCCGAACCGGGCCGGACCCGAACCCGACTACGGGGTGGCAGGGAGCGTGATTGTGACCTCCGTCCCCTCGCCCTCGCGGCTCGCGAAGGAGATCGTGCCGTCGTGCTGCTCCACCAGCGCCCGCGAGATCGCGAGCCCGAGGCCGGTGCCCGGGATCGCCCGCTGGGTCGCCGTCGAAGCGCGGAAGAAGCGCGAGAAGACCTGGGCCTGCTCGTCGGCAGGTACGCCGATCCCGGTGTCGGCGACGATGAGCTGCACCGAATTACCGTTACCCGCGACGGTGACCGTGACGTTGCCGCCGCCGTTCGTGAACTTCACGGCGTTCGAGACGAGATTGTCGAGCACCTGTGCGATCCGGCTCTTGTCGGCGCTCACCTCGAGCGGATGGTCGCCGACGAAGTCGAGCGACACGCCCTTTTCCTCCGCCACAGGCCGAGCGGTCTCGACCGCGCTCGCCGCGAGCTGCTGGAGGTCGACCGGCTCACGCTGAAGCTCGAGCCGCTTCGCCTCGATCTGCGCGACGAGCAGCAGATCCTCGACGAGCGCCTGGAGGCGGTCGGCGCTGCGCCGGATCACCTCGATATACCTGCGGCCGCTCTCGCCGAGCCCCTCCTCCTCGTCCTGCATCATCTCGAGGAAGCCGGAGATCGACGTCAGCGGCGTCCGCAGCTCGTGGGAGACGGTCGCGACGAACGCGTCGCGCATCCGGTCGAGCTCGCGGTCGGCCGTCACCTCCCGGAGCGTCCAGATACGCCCGGCGTAGGAGCCGTCCACGTCGCGCACCGGCGAGGTGTACCCGCGGAAGCACCGGGCCGTCGCTGCGACCTCGAACTCGTCGATCGTCGATTCCCCCGGAGCGTTCCCGAGCTCGACCATTCGCTGCCGGTAGCGCGCCGGCTCGACCATCAGCTCCGAGATCGCGAGCAGCCGCGACGGCACCGTGCCTTCGCCCGGGAGTCCGAGCTCGCGGCTCAGCCGGCGCAGCGGCTTGTTCGAGATGAGGATCTCGCCGCGCTCGTCCGTGAGGCAGATTCCGTCGAGCGTCGCGTCGATCAGCGCCGATTGGCGTGACGCCACGCTGCGCAGCGCGCGCTCGCTCGAGCGGAGCCGGCGGCCCGCGAGCCCCGACCCGATGGCGAGCGCGCCGAGCGAACCGACGCGCACGGCGATCGCCACGGTCTCGAGGGCGACGCTGTCGGCGTTGGTTGCGACGAGCCAGAGCGTCGTCGCGAGAGCAGCGCCGGCGATGCCCCCGAGGAGGCCGAGGTCGAACGCCGCGACTGCGACCCAGGGAGCGAACGTGATTGCGCCGAGCTTCGCGGACAACGAGAACGCCATCATCACGCCCCACGTGGCGAAAAGGCCGGCGAGCGCGGCGAATGTGACGAAGTAGCGGCGGCGGACAAAGGACACGGCGGCGTTGATTCTAGTCAGCGGTCCCATCGTCTACGGGGCGCGGTCGCCCGACGGGGGCCGGTGGTCTGGCACGAGGCGAGCGCCACATTGCCGGCGCTCGGCTGGTTCGGCCGAGGCTCAGCTAGGGGCGAAGCCGTAGACCGCGCTGAAGAGCGTGAGAGCGAGGATCATTGCGAAGAGTGTCTTCTTGGCTACGAATGTCTTGATCATGGTGCGCATTTCGAATCTCCTCTGCATTTGCTTGTACCGGCCGGACGCCAAGTCCAGTACTTAGAGATTCGAGGACTGCCGAATGACTCCGATGTGCCGTTCGGTAGGAGATTCGTATGAGTGTCGACTCACCCGAAAGGGTGACCGAGGCACTGGAAGAGCGGAAAACGCTCGGTCCTGTTCATACGTCGATCCCCGGATATCGAGCGCGGATCCCGTCTACGAAGCCTGCGAGCCGGTCGGCGAGCCCGGGATCGGCGAGCTCGAGCACGTTTTCCGCGTTCAGCTCCCCCGAATGGGAGAGGTTGAAGCTCCCGACGAAGACGAGGTCGTCCGCGACCGTGACCTTCGCGTGCATGAAGTCGTGGACCGACCCTGGGGCGTAGGGCGTCGAGTGCTTCCCGGAGAAGGGGGCCTGCGTGAGCGCCGTCCGGAGCAGGGGCTCCTTCCAGGTCGAGTTCCCGTTCAGGTGCCACTGGCGGAGCACTTCGAGCACTTGTGTCCGGTCGACGACGCCGGCCAGGTCGACCCGGCCGTCGGTGGCCACCTGGGCGAGGGTGGCGAGGATGGGGGCGGAGCTGATCACCGGCGAGGCGATCCGCACCCGCCGCCTGGCGGTGCCGATGGCCTTCGCGATCCGGTGGGCGAGCTTGTCGCCCCGGCCGGGGCAGAACCATGCGCGGACGGGCTTGCCGTCGAGGGTGACCGGCGCCGTGTCGATCTTGCCGGTGCGGCTGACGTCCCTCGTCGTCCAGAGCTGCTCGAAATCGGCAAGATACCGAGCCGCGAGCTCCGGCGACCGAGCCATGACGATCACGTTCTCCTCGCGGGTCCAGGAGTCCGCCGTCCAGTTCATCGAGCCGGTCCACACGGCCTCGGCGTCGCGCACGACGTACTTGTGGTGCATCAGGTCGGGGACGCCCGGGATCGGGGCGGTCGGGAACGGCAGCGCCTCGATCAGGCTCGGATCCGTGCGCGGCGGCGGAATCGGCTTCGACCCGGGGTGGTCGACGTTGTAGGCGAGCCGGACGGCGACGCCGCGCTCGGCGGCGCCGGTGAGGGCACCGTGGACGATCGCCGCCAAGGGGTCCGGCAGCCGGATGTCGTAGATCGCGATCTCGAGCGTGCTGCGAGCCGCTGAGATCCAGTCGGCGAGCGCGTGCGCGATCTCCTCGGCCGGCTGGCCGCCGTCCGCGAGCGTCCGGACCGCTACACCTTCGACTTCTGTGCCGCCTTGTAGGCGCGCTTCGCGGCCTGGTATTCGGCGAGTGCCTCCGGCGAATCGACGTCGCCGAGCGTCGGATGCGCCGGCGCGAGCTCCTGCGCGGCTGCGACGCCGAACCGCTTCGCGAGGATGGCCGAGAGCGTGCGGATCTTCATCTCTCCGTAGCCGGGCAGCGCGGCGAGGCGCCGGCGCAGGTCGTCGGCGTCGCCGGCCTCGGTCCAG
Organism: Gaiellaceae bacterium; assembly: GCA_041499745.1. Taxonomy (GTDB): domain Bacteria; phylum Actinomycetota; class Thermoleophilia; order Gaiellales; family Gaiellaceae; genus Palsa-739. The sequence continues at coordinate 4,507 of JBGQKY010000009.1, read as the reverse complement.
ATCCGCGACGCGTCGCCGCCGTACTCCTCGACGACGTGCGCGGCGAGATCCTGCACGCGCGTGGCCATCGAGCCGGGGAAGCGGTGCACGGCCGGTTTCTCGCGGAACGCGGGCTCGAGATCCGTGGCGGCGAGCCGCTTCGGATCGAGCGTGCCGAGCCGCTGCTTCAGCTTGTACGGGCCGGCGAAGGCCTGCTGCACCGTCACCTGCTGGTCGAGCGCCATCCCGACGAGGAGCGCGAACGGATCGGCCGCGAGCAGGCGGCACGCCTCGTCGTCCTCGGTGAAATAGAGCCGGTCGGGACGGGCCACGATGCCTAGTGGTCCCGGTTTTCCTCGAAGTAGGGCACCTCCGCGATCGCCCTCGCCCGATGACGATCGGCGTCGGTTCGCCTCTCGAACGTCCGGTCGAGGAAGGGGAGAATCGTGTCCGTGCCGGTGAAGGTCTCGCCGTCGTCGGTGACGAGCGTCGGGATCTCCCGCGTGCCGACCGCCTCCTCCATCTCGTCCCGGCTCTCCCGGTCGGCCGCGACCTGATGGGCGTGCCAGTTCTGCCCGAGTTCGGTCAGGCGCTGCCGGACGCGATGGGAGTGCGGGCACCACTCGGCTTGCCAGAGCTTCATGGAGCAACCCTATCTCGCGGCGTAGTCGAAGTCGCTCGCGTACGCGCAGGTGCCGGTCAGCTCCCACGTGAACGGCCCGTCGTCGACGACGAGCTTGTCTGCGTACAGCTCATAGCCGGCACGGTCGTAGCCGGGAATGCCGCAGGCGACCGGTAGCTCGGTTTCGACCCGGCGGGTGGCCCGAACCGAGACCGCAGCGCCGATGCGCACCCGCGTGCTGTCGATCTCGATCGAGCTCGGCCGAACGGCGATCACATGGCGAGCCTTGCGGATCCACGGCAGTTGGGTGAGCCCATCGAGGAAGAGGAGCTCGAGTGCCCCGCGCTGGGCGGCGTCGCCCGCCGCGTCGACGTGGAGCACGATCGACCACGGCGACCCCTCTTCGTCGTCGTCGTAGCGGCAGACGAGCACGACGTTGAGGCCGCTCACGTCGATCGCGCCGACGTGACCTTCGGCGATCTGCCACGAGAGCACGCCGTAGCAGATGCCGTACGTCGAGCGCCCGCCGGGAACGCCGCCGATCATCCGGCACGGGCAGATCGCCTCGCAGTTGCACGACTCGAAGTACGCGCCGCGGACGCGGAAGCTCAGATCGCCCACAGCAACGCCCCTAGGGCGAGCGCGACCGCCGCGACGCGGCTCGCAGCAATGCCGGCTCGCGTCGTCTTCTCCGCGAGAATCGCGAACGCGATTACGACCATCCAGCCGATGCTCATCATCCCCAGCGCGATCAGGACCGCCATCAGCCCCGCGCAGCAGCCGACGCAGCGGAGGCCGTTCTCCACCCCCATGCGGAAGGCGCCGGCGAGTCCGTCGCGCCAGCCGTGGAGGATCCGGGCGAGCGGCGCACGGCACACGGCGAGGCACCGGCGCTTGAGCGGTGTCAGCTGGTAGACCGCAGCGGCGGCGAGGACGCTCGCCGTCGCGACGTGGCCGTGCATTCCCATCAGGCGTCCGCCGCTCGCGCGGTCGGCCAGCCAGAGCGGCGCGGCGATCCCGAGCCAGACCGCCAGATAGCCTGCGCCGAGGACCGCCGTGCGCCCGGCCGAGCGGGAGGTCGCGTGCTCGAGCCGGAGGAGCGGCAGCTCGCTCGGAAGCATCATTGCCGCCATCGCGAGGCTCCAGGTCGCGAGAAAGGGCAGACCCATCGCGTGACTGTACGCTCCATGGGTGGACGCGCTCAACGTCTTTTCCGAGGCGACGAGGGGCTGGTTCGAGCAGACGTTCGACGCGCCGACGCCCGCCCAGACGAAGGGCTGGCCGGTCATCGCCACCGGCGCCCACACGCTGATCCAGGCGCCGACCGGCTCGGGCAAGACGCTCGCCGCCTTCCTCTACGCCATCGACAGGCTCACGCCCGAGCCGGGCGCCGGCCTGCGCATGCTCTACGTCTCGCCGCTCAAGGCGCTGAACTACGACGTCGAGCGGAACCTGCGCGGGCCTCTCGCCGGTCTCGAGTCGCAGCTCCGCGTCGCGGTGCGAACCGGTGACACGCCGCAGAAGGAGCGCCAGGCGATGCTGCGCGAGGCGCCCGACATCCTGATCACCACGCCGGAGTCGCTCTTTCTGCTGCTCACCTCGCAGGCGAGCGAACTGCTGCGCTCGGTCGACACGCTGATTCTCGACGAGGTCCACGCCGTCGCGGGCACGAAGCGCGGCTCCCACCTGGCGCTCTCGCTCGAGCGGCTCGAGCGGCTGACGCCGGCGTCGTTCCAGCGCATCGGCCTCTCGGCGACGCAGCGCCCGCTCGAGGAGATCGGCCGCTTCGTCTCCGGCGGACGACCGATCGAGCTCGTCGACGCCGGAGTCGCGAAGCAGCTCGACCTGCAGGTCGTCGTCCCGCTCGAGGACATGCGGGAGCTCGCGTCGACGGGGCAGCTAATCCACCCCGCGCCGGCCGACGGCCAGGAGATGGACATCGGCACCGAGCGCAGCTCGAACTCGATCTGGCCATCGATCTACCCGGCGCTGCTCGAGCTCGTGCGCGCGCACCGCTCGACGATCGTCTTCGTCAACAACCGGCGGCTTGCCGAGCGGCTCGCGCTGCGGCTCAACGAGCTCGCGGAGGAAGGTGTGGCGCGTGCGCACCACGGCTCGCTGGCGCGCGAGCAGCGGGTGCAGATCGAGGAGGATCTGAAGGCGGGGCGCATTCCATGCCTCGTCGCGACCTCGTCGCTCGAGCTCGGCATCGATATGGGCGCCGTCGACCTCGTGGTGCAGGTCGAGTCCCCGAAGTCGGTCGCGCGCGGGCTGCAGCGCATCGGACGCGCGGGGCACTCGCTGCACGAGGTCTCGAAGGGCCGGATCTTCCCGAAGTTCCGCGCCGACCTGCTCGAGTGCGCAGTCGTCGCGCAGCGGATGCGCGAGGGCGCGATCGAGGAGACCCAGATCCCGCGCAACCCGCTCGACGTGCTCGCGCAGCAGATCGTCGGTATCTGCGCGCAGGAGGAGATCGAGGTCGCCGAGTTGCACCGGCTCGTGCGGGGCGCGTACCCGTTCGCGGATCTCTCACGTGCGCAGCTCGAGAACGTGCTCGACATGCTCGCCGGCCGCTACCCGTCGGACGAGTTCGCCGAGCTCCGGCCGCGGATCGTCTGGGACCGGACGGCCGGGGTCGTGCGCGGCCGGGAGGGCGCGCGCAGACTCGCGGTCACGAACGCGGGCACGATTCCCGACCGCGGCCTCTTCGGCGTCTTCCTCGTCAACGGAGGCGGCCGTGTCGGGGAGCTCGACGAGGAGATGGTCTACGAAGCGCGCGCGGGGCAGACGTTCCTGCTCGGTGCCTCGACCTGGCGGATCGAAGAGATCACTCGCGATCGCGTGCTCGTCTCACCGGCGCCCGGCGTGCCCGGGGCGGTTCCGTTCTGGAAGGGCGAAGGCGTCGGCAGGCCGTACGAGCTCGGCGAGGCGATCGGGAAGACGTCGCGCGAGCTGGTGGCCCTGAGCCACGACGTCGCGCAGGCCCGGCTGATGAGCGAGCACCGGCTCGACGAGCGCGCGGCGAACAATCTGCTCACCTTTCTGAACGAACAGGCCGCGGCGACCGGCGCCGTCCCATCGGACCGAACCGTCGTCGTCGAGCGCTTCCGAGACGAGATCGGCGACTGGCGCCTCTGCATCCTGACCCCGTTCGGTGCGCGCATCCACGCGCCGTGGGCGCTTGCACTCGCGGCGCGTTTGCGTGAGTCGCGCGGGCTCGAGGTGCAGTCGATCTGGTCGGACGACGGGATCGCGTTGCACCTGCCCGACGCCGACGCGCCGCCTCCCATCGAAGACATCATGATCTCGCCCGAAGAAATCGAGGAGCTCGTCGTGCAGGAAGTCGGGCAGAGCGCACTCTTTGGTGCACGCTTCCGCGAGAACGCCGCCCGCGCGCTGCTGATCCCGCGCCGTCGCCCGGACCAGCGCACGCCACTCTGGCAGCAGCGCCTCAAGGCGCAGGGACTCCTGCAAGTGGCGCGTCGCTACGGCTCGTTCCCCATCATCCTCGAGACCTACCGCGAATGTCTGCAGGACGTCTTCGACCTGCCGGCCTTGAAACGCCTCTTGCACGGACTGCGGACGCGCGAGCTCGATCTCGTCGACGTCGAGACGGCTTCGGCATCCCCCTATTCCGCCTCGCTCCTCTTCGACTACATCGCGACGTACATGTACGAGGACGACACGCCTCCCGCCGAACGGCGAGCCCAGGCGCTGTCGCTCGACCGCGACCTCCTGCGCGAGCTGCTCGGTCAGGAGGAGCTGCGTGATCTCCTGGACGCAGGCGCCGTCGAGGATGTCGAGGCGCAGTTGCGCGGCAATCCACGCAACGCGGATCAGCTGCACGATCAGCTGCGGCTGCGCGGTGACCTCCGTGAAGGAGAGTACGACGAAGGCTTCGCCCAG